>CATPBD010000001.1 GCA_955652265.1 uncultured Gemmatimonadaceae bacterium
ACAAGCCGGTGAAGCCGCAGCTCGACTCAATCGCGGTCCTGGCCCGTGTTGTCAGCGACAGCACGCACGCGCAGATCAAGCGGCTCCTCAACCCTGACCAGCAGACCAAGCTCGACAAGATGAGGGCGGCCGCGCGCCGCGAGCTTGCCGAGCGGCGCGGGGGGGATACGGCAGCGCGCGGGGATCGGCCGCCGGGCCCTCCGCCATTCTAAGATCGATGCTGGACTGACAAAAAAGCGCCGGTGCAATGCACCGGCGCTTTTTTTCACTTCCTTACTGCAAGAGCTAAGCGTTATCGGGGTCGGCGTTTCTTTCGCCTTTCCCGAAGTTCTTCTGCACTTTCCCTTTAAGCTCTTCAGCGCGACCCTTGATGTGCTCACTCCTGTTGTCGGTGGCATCACCGAGATTGCCGCGAATTTTGCCCTTCATCTCTTTGGCGGTGCCCTTTACCTGGTTCTCGAGCCCGCGTTGGTTTAGGTCCTTCATTTATGCCTCCTCTGTGGAATCAAGTCGTTCGCAGTTGCATCCCTCTAAACGCAAGCGACGTGCCCCCTCGACGTCTGATTTTTTCAAGGGCGGTACCGGCCTTGCAAAGGCCTGCCCGCGTGCGGAAATTCCGAGGTCAAAGCCACCAGCTGTGCGGTTGGCCTTTACAACCTCAATAGGTCGCCCAAATCAGCACTAACGTTGAAGCTCGTCCGAGCGGCCGCCGTCTCGCAAAACTCACAATTCTCGCGCTCGGCGTTGTTTACGGGGATATCGGCACCAGCCCCCTCTACGCGTTGCGGGAGTGTTTCAAGCCCGAGCACGGGCTGACTCCTGTTCCCAGTAACGTCTACGGCGTTCTCTCGCTCATCGTCTGGTCGCTGATCATCATCGTCAGCATCAAGTACATCATCTTCATCATGCGGGCGGACAACAACGGTGAGGGCGGTATCCTCGCCTTGCTCGCCCTCATCCTCCAGAAGCAGCGACGCGACGCGGATTCGTTCCGCCGCAAGACGATCATCGCTCTGGGGCTCATCGGCGCTGCGCTTCTCTATGGCGACGGAGTGATCACACCCGCGATCTCGGTGCTCAGCGCGGTAGAGGGTTTGGAGGTCGTCGCACCATCTTCTCAAGAGCTTGTCATTCCGATCACCATCGCGATTCTGATGGTGCTCTTCTTCTATCAGAACAAAGGCACGGCGAAGGTTGGCCGGATATTCGGACCAGTGATGGTGATCTGGTTCGCGACGATCGGCGTCCTCGGCGTTCGTGAGATCGAGATGGCGCCGCAGATTCTGGCGGCGCTGAATCCGTGGTACGGCCTCAAGTTCTTCGTCGACCATGGCGCGTCCGGGTTCGTGGTCCTCGGTGCGGTGGTGCTTGCCGTGACAGGCGCGGAAGCCCTGTACGCGGACATGGGACACTTCGGGAAGCGTCCAATCCGCCTCGCCTGGTCGGGGCTGGTGCTGCCGTGTTTGCTCGCCAATTACTTCGGACAGGGCGCGCTCATTCTTCGCGACCCGGTCACTGCGATAAATCCTTTCTACCTGCTTGCGCCGAGAATGGGGTTGTACCCGCTGATCGCGCTGGCGACGATCGCCGCTATCATTGCGTCGCAGGCGCTGATTTCCGGTGCGTTCTCGCTCACCCAGCAGGCAGTGCAGCTCGGTTATAGTCCGCGCGTCCAGATCGTTCACACATCTCAGCAAGACACCGGGCAGATATTCGTGCCGGAGGTGAATCTGATCCTGGGGGTCGGCTGCATTTTCGTCGTGCTCTTCTTCCGCTCCTCCAGCGCGCTCGGCGCTGCGTACGGCATCGCCGTTACCGGTACGATGGCAATCACGACAGTGCTGTTCTACGTGCTGGCGCGGTCACACTGGCAGTGGAGCATCTGGCGGGCGGGCATCCTCACCGCGTTTTTCCTGATCATCGACCTCGCTTTCTTCGGGGCCAACCTCCTCAAGATCGTTCAGGGCGGGTGGGTTCCGCTCGCGATCGGGCTCGGCATCTTCATCCTGATGACGACCTGGCAGCGGGGCAGGATGATCGTCCGCAGTCTGCTCGTCGACGCATCGATTCCGTTGGACGCGCTGCTCAAGGATCTCGGCGACGAGAATCCCGACAAGCGCTTCAAGCCGGTGCGGGTTCCGGGGACGGCTGTGTTCCTGACCTCCGAGTCGAAGGATGCGCCGCTGGTGCTGCTTCACCATCTCAAGCACAACAAGGTACTGCACGAAAACGTGGTGCTTCTCTCTATAATGGTCGCGCAGGTCCCCGAGGTTCCGAACGCGGAGCGCGTCGAGGTGACGTGCTTCCCACACAATTTCGCTCGCGTCAAAGCGAAGTACGGCTTCATGCAAACTCCGAACGTGCCGGAAGTGCTCGCGCTGGCCACCGAGCGTGGCATCATCGCAAAGCCGTCGGAGACCACGTACTACCTTGGACGCGAGAATCTCATCCCTACGGGGACCAAGCCGCTCGCTGGTTGGAGAAAGCGGCTTTATATCCTCATGCAGCGTAACGCGCGCCCTGCCACCGAGTTTTTTGGAATTCCGCCCAACCGGGTCGTGGAGCTGGGCGCACAGATGGAGTTCTAGCTGCGGACAAGGCACACCTCATCAGCGGAGGCATGGGCGAAGCTTCTACTCGATTCCCCGCCGCCGCAGCCTCTCGATGTCACGACGATCTTTCTTGGTCGGACGTCCACGGTCGTACCCCGGGACAGATTGTGCGGCTTTCACCTGCACCTGCAAGGCTTCACGCGCCCGCCGTCCTTCGGCGGTCTCTTCGTACAAGGTCGCCGCGACTGAGGCCCGTCCGCGCCGCTCCGAGAGTGCGCGGACGGTGATTATGTGATGGTAGGGGCCCAGCCGAATCCGGAGCGAATCTCCTACCTGGAGCTGTTTCGCGCGTTTTACGCGCTCGCCGTTTACTTCGACCTTTCCCGTCTCGACAGCATCGGCGGCGAGCGAGCGCGTCTTGAAAAACCGGGCCGCCCACAACCACTTGTCGAGCCGTATCTTGATCTCGTCGCCTGAGCTCATCCCTTTCGTTGCCCCTGCCGAGGGTGCGGAGTCATCAAGATAAGGGAGATCTTTCCGTCGCGGGGTGTGTTCGTGGCCGAAGACAATTGGGCAAACCAACTAAAGAAACTCGAGCGGGAGTTCGACGGACTCCCGCCCGTGCCGTCGCCTGCAGTGCAGAAAATGCAGAGCGAAGCTGAGCGCCGCGCCAAAGAGAAAGTCCAGCAGCGTGCCGCGATGATCGGCGCCAGCGCCCGCCTGATTCTGGTCTTCGCGCTAGGTGCCGCGATCGTCATGTGGCCGTACTCGCGCGAGTGCGGCTGGGGATGGTTCGGCTACGTTGGCGTCGAAGCCGTGATCGCCGCGGGCGGAGTTTGGGTGGCGTTCACAACCTGGCGGGCAAGACTCGCGAAGATGCACGTCCTCTCACTTCTGATCATCCTGGCCGGATTCGTACTGATCGCGGGCGAGGTGCTGCCACGGATCGGCTATGCGTCGATCGACCCCAGACATCCACCACAGTTGTGGTGCCCCGAAAAAGCGAACGCGCCGCCAGCGACGACCATGCTGGAGCAACGCGTTCATTTCACGACCCAGTCACTGGGAAGCCGCTGGGAGGAGAGCAGCAGCGATCTCGCTAGACAACTCCGTCCGCAGCAAGCTGCCTTAGCGCAGTCTGTGCATCGCGAATTGCGTTTCCAACGAGCTCCCGGATCGCTTCCGCGGTTACAAGTCGTAGCTCTTCCTCAGCAGACCCCTCGACTTTCATCACTCGACGCGTCCGCGCCGGCGAAAAAGTTCTGACCCTGATCGGAGCGCGGAGTCGAAGATCCGGCCGTTTTTCGAGACCCTCGAAACGGTCACGAAAGATCTGCATTTCAGGAGGCATGATGACGCCGCCTGGCCCGTCGAATTCCATCATGCCGTCGCTACCGGGAAACCCGATCCTGAAGTGATTGCCTAGGCGCATGACGTCGCTCGCCTTTCCGGCGACGACTTGTACATCGCGAAACCGTCCGCCCGAACAGACGCGCAAGGTTACCCGACTTCCCGGCGTAAGCTTCTGCACTTCGCGAGTCAGGCGATGCGACGCCAGCCCGTTCGAGTACGAATCATCGATGTCCGCGGCTGAAGTCCGAAGATCGACGCCGTTGATGGCGGCGATGCGATCACCCTCGACTATGCCGGCGCTCTCCGCGGGACCCTTCGGCGTTACTCCCTCGACGAACACGCCGAGGGTATCGCGACGTGTGCCCGTCGTCCGAAGCTCGAGACCGAGAGCTGCCCGCTTCGCCATTGCGGAATCCATTCGCAGGAACATCCCCTTGCCGAAAGCAGAATCTCCGAGGATCCTGCCGCGGAATACACGACATTCCACGCGCCCGTCCGAGTATTTCGTGCATGTAGAGTCCGGCCGTCCGGTGACGGTTTGTGCACCCAGCGTCGCCGCAGAGGATACCGCAGCTACGGCTGAAAGAAATAGCAGCGCTTTCATCGTGTCTCCTTGATGGTTCTGTTTCATGTGACATCGAACCGCATTCAAGGGTTGCCGGTGCAAAAGGTGACTGCCCCGGCGATATTGAGGTATGTCCACGACGCGCGAGCCCCCGAAGGCACCGCGAAAGAGCCCCGAGATCGACGTCCACGCCTTCGAGCATCATTGGCAGGATGAAGCCGATGCGGCGTATCTGTATCGCATTCTCGCCGCTGCCGAGGCGGAGCCGAAGAAGAAAGATGTCTATTCGCGTCTGGCGGATGTCGAAGACCGGCACGTAGTAGTCTGGGGCGACCTGCTCGCCAAACACGGCCACCCTCCGGCGAAGTTCCGCCCCAGTGGACGGGCGAAGCTACTCGCTACAGTCGGACGGTGGTTTGGTCCGAACTTTCTGCTGCCGATGCTCCTCGAGGAAGAAGGAAGAGAGGTCAGAGCCTATCTCGACATGCATCGCGAGACTCCCCGCGGCGCACCCGGCGGGTCGGAAGCGCTGACTCTGGCGCGCGAGTCCGCAGAGCATGCGACCACACTCGGCGAGATCGCAGGGAAGGGTGCGGAGCCCTGGCACAAAACGAAGTCAGGCGGATTTCTGCGCAACGTCGTGTACGGATTCAACGACGGACTCACGGCGAATTTCGGGCTCGTCGCCGGCGTGATTGGCGCGGCGACCGTCAACCAACACCAAGCCGTTGTGGTAGCAGGAGTTGCCGGCCTCATTGCCGATGCTCTGTCGATGGGCTCGAGCGGCTATCTCGCCAGCAAGAGCGAGCGCGAAGTCTACGAGTACGAAATCTCGATGGAGAAGACCGAGGTCGAGCTCATGCCGGAGATCGAGCGCGACGAGCTGGCGATCATCTATGAGGCGAAGGGGATGGATCGCGACTCGGCAAACACTCTCGCGACCCGCGTGATGGCCGACCCGCAACTGATGCTGAAGGAGCAGGTCCAGGAGGAGCTCAAGATCGGTGAGTTCAACATGTCGCCGCTGCGGGAGGGTTGGCTGACGGGACTTGCGACCGCCTTCGGAGCGGCGATTCCCGTATTTCCATTTCTCGTTTGGCAGGGCACGACGGCGATCGTGATCTCCTTCACGGTTGCGATGCTCTCGCACTTCGTCGTTGGCGCGGCACGATCGATCTTCACCGGCCGCGGCGTTTTCCGCTCGGGATTCGACATGTTCGTCGTGGGGGTCGGCGTAGCTGCGGTGGGGTACTTCTTCGGCGGGTGGGTGGGTAGGAAGCTTTAGCTCATTGATGCCACCACGCCCCTTCGTTCTCGCGGAAGCCAATTGGAAGTCCGTCAAGGTCACTGACTACCAGGTCGCCATTCTCCCCTGGGGGGCGACCGAACCGCACAACTTTCATCTCCCGTACGGCACGGACAACTACGAGACCGGAGCGATCGCCGAGCGGGCGGCCGAGATTGCGTGGAACCGGGGCGCCAAGGTTGTCGTGCTCCCCACCGTTCCCTTCGGGGTGAACACGGGGCAGCTCGATCTCAAGCTCGCGCTCAACATGAACCCGAGTACGCAGCTCGCGCTACTCACCGATCTTGCGTCGGCGATTTCGAGTCAGGGTCTGAGAAAGCTGCTCATTCTCAACGGGCACGGCGGAAACGATTTCCGGCAGATGATTCGCGAGCTGCAGCCGCGCGTGAACCTTTTCATCTGCACCATCAACTGGTGGACGTGCGTGCGCGGCAAGGATTATTTCGACGAGCCTGGCGACCACGCCGGAGAGATGGAGACGAGCGTGATGATGTCGCTCGAGCCGAAGCTGCTGCTCCCGTTGTCCGAAGCGGGCGCGGGGAAGGCGAGGCAGTTTCGCATCGCCGGGCTGCGCGAAGGCTGGGCGTGGGCCCCGCGGCAGTGGTCGAGAGTCAGTGAGGACACGGGTACGGGTAATCCCGCCAAATCGACCGCGGCAAAGGGTGAGAAGTTTCTACACGCGGTGACAGAGCGTATCGGCGGGTTCCTGGTCGACCTCGCCAAGGCCGACCCCAATGAGATGTACGAGTAAATCCACTTGGGGTTAAGCCACAATGTTTAGTAAGCGTCCTGGAACGAAGATGATCTTCCTCGGCGCGCCGCCCACGAACTTTGCCACTGTCGCGTCGGCGAGCGCGGCGACGACGGCCGCTTCCTCGGTGATGTCGCGCGGGACTGTGATCTTCGACCGCACCTTGCCGTTCACCTGCACGACAAGCGCGATCGAGTCTTC
The DNA here is from genome assembly GCA_955652265.1 of uncultured Gemmatimonadaceae bacterium. GTDB lineage: Bacteria > Gemmatimonadota > Gemmatimonadetes > Gemmatimonadales > Gemmatimonadaceae > UBA4720. The sequence goes on from CATPBD010000001.1 coordinate 6,729, forward strand.
CGCCGCAAGCGCGGGATCGAAGCGCGGCCACGCCGAGTCGAACACGCTCCCCGTTCCGCCTGTCTGCTCCCACAGTTCCTCAGCGATGTGCGGCGCGAATGGCGACACGAGAGGAATGAGCGGAAGCACTTCGTCGCGGTGCGGCGTGCGCTCGCCTTTGCGGAGCACATTCATGTATTCCATCATCGCCGCGATCGCGGTGTTGTAGCTGAGACGCGGAATGTCTTCACTGACTTTCCGGATCGTCTGGTGAAGCTTGCGCATCACGGCATGATCAGACTCCCCTTCGGTCGACATGCTCTGCGCCGATGCGAATAGCCTGTCCAGAAAGCGACGAGTTCCCGAGATGCTCTGATCCCGGAAGTCTCCGCCCTGCTCATAGGGTCCGAGGAACATGAGATAAGCGCGGAACGCGTCTGCCCCCCAATGCTCGATGTACTCATCGGGGTTCACGATGTTGCCCTGGGTCTTGGACATCTTCGCCCCTTCGCGGATGATGTGCCCGTGAGCGCGGAATCGGGTGAACGGCTCCTCGAAATCCAGCATTCCTGCGTCGTGCAGAACCATCGTGATGAAGCGCGAATAGAGCAGGTGCAGCACCGCGTGCTCGTTGCCCCCGATGTACGAGTTCACCGGGAGCCATTTCTTCGTAACCGTCTTCTCGAACGGCACATCGTCGCGTCCGACGCTGGGATAGCGCAGGAAATACCAAGCGCTGTCCAGGAAGGTGTCCGATACATCGGTCTCCCGACGTCCCTGCTGCCCGCACTTCGGGCACGCGACCCGGTACCACTCTTCGTGACGCGCGAGCGGTGACACGCCGGAATCATCGGGCTTGAAATCTTCGATGAACGGCAGCACGACCGGCAGATCCTTCTCCGGCACTGGCACCGTTCCACACGACTCGCAGTAAATGATCGGAATCGGCGGACCCCAGTATCGCTGTCGCGAAATGCACCAGTCGTGCAGCCGATAATGAACGACAGGCTTTGCGGAGCCGCCCTTGGCGAGAAGCTCGACGATTGCGCTTTTCGCGGCTTCAACACGAAAACCGTCGAACACGCCCGAGTTCACCAGCGTGCCCGATTCACATTCCACAAACGCCTCGCGTAGCGGCGTAGCTGCATCCTCGTGCTCCCCGCACACCACGCGGACAATGGGAAGCTCGAACCTGGTGGCGAACTCGAAATCGCGCTGATCGTGGCCCGGCACGCCCATGATCGCGCCCGTTCCGTACTCCATCAGCACGTAGTCGGACACCCAGATCGGAATCTCCTTTTCCGTCGCCGGATTTATCGCCGAGGATCCGGTGAAGACTCCCGTCTTCTCGGTGCTCGTCTTTCGCGTGATGATGTCCTGCTTCTTCGTCCGCTCGCGATAGGCATCGACTTTCTTTTTTTCTTTCGGCCGGGTGAGCCGGTCGACCAGCGGATGCTCGGGTGCCAGCACCATGTACGTGGCGCCGTAAACGGTGTCGGGACGCGTGGTGAAGACGCGAATCTCGCAGTCCCCTCCCTTCACGTCTTTGGTCGCAAACGATATCTCCGCTCCATCGGAACGGCCGATCCAGTTCCGCTGCGCGGTCTTCGTGGTCTCGGACCAGTCGATGTGATCGAGATTCTCCAGCAGCTTGGGCGCGTAATCGCTGATTCGAAAGAACCACTGCTCGAGCAGCCGCTGCTCGACGGCGGTGCCGCACCTCTCGCAGTGACCGCCGACTACCTGTTCGTTTGCCAGGACGGTCTTGTCCTTCGGGCACCAGTTGACCGCAGCTTCCTTCTTGTAGGCGAGCCCCTGCTCGAAGAGCTGTAGAAAGAGCCACTGCGTCCACTTG
>CATPBD010000002.1 GCA_955652265.1 uncultured Gemmatimonadaceae bacterium
CGCACGCGCCGATTCGTTCTTTCGCGCCCACTCGCTCGCGCCCCCGGGCGCGCGAACCGCGGTTCGGTTTCAGGAGAACGATTCGCTCCGTACGTTCGTCGAGCTGGCCGCCGGCGGTCATGATTCACTGAACGCGCTCGTTCGTGGCCACGACGTCGCGCCCTTTGCCTGGTCGGTTCGCGCGTTCGTTCCGGGTGATCCTCGGGAAGCGCGCGTCGACTTCGCACCCGACGGCCGGATCATCGGATTCGAGCGAAAACTCGCCGAGGCGGACCGTCGACCCGCGGTAAGCGCCGATTCGGGCCAACGGCTGGCGGAGCGCGCGCTGGATACCTGGATCGACGAACGCGCGGATCGCTGGAGGCTCGTGACGGCGTCATACGGAACGAGGAAGACCAGCGGCCGGATCGACCGCACCTACACGTTTGAGCGGGTCGACCGACGCATCGGCGGCGCCCCGATCCGCACCGATGTCGTAATCGCCGGCGACACTCCCGCGCGTGTCCGGCCCTTCGTCGAAATTCCTGAATCATTTCGGCGGCGGTACGCCGAGATGCGATCGTGGAACGAGCTGCTCGCACTACTCGCGACTTTCGGTTTTCTCGGCATCGCGATCATCGGAATCGTCGCCCTCACCAGATTCGCCCCCGAGCGACGCGTGCGTTGGCGCGAGCCGATGGCGGTCGGAACCGTAATTGGGGCACTCGCTCTCGCCGCCGGCATCAACGAGATACCGGGGAGCTGGTTCTCGTACGATACCGCGATGTCGCCTGCCACGTTTGGGGCGACCCGCGTCCTGACTGCGGTCTTGCTCGGCGTGTCGACCGCGCTGCTCGTTGGCTTCACGCTCGCGGCGGCGGAGGCATCCACACGGCAGGCATTCCCGCGCCATCTCGATTGGTGGAAGCTGTGGCGATTCCGCGGCACGAGAGAAGTCGCATATCGGGTGGGCGGTGGCTACGCGGTCGCCGCGATAGCCTTCGCTTACGTCGCGGTTTTCTATCTGGTTACGCGGACGCTGTTTGGCTGGTGGGTGCCGGGCGAGCTGCTCGACGATCCGAACCAGATCGCGTCGCCGATGCCATGGATCTCGGGCATCGCGATGTCGATGAATGCCGGCGTGTGGGAGGAGTCGCTCTTCCGCGCACTGCCGTTGTCCCTGCTCGCGCTGTGGATCGGACAACGTCCCACACGCCGCTGGTGGATGGCGGCGGGAGTGGTCGCGTCGGCACTCATCTTCGGATTCGCCCACGCGAACTACGAATCATGGCCTCCCTATTCGCGCGGCGTGGAGATCTTTCTCGACGCGTGCTTCTGGGGTGTGCTGTTCATCAACTTCGGGATTCTGGTCACGGTGGTGGCGCACTTCGTCTACGACCTCGTGCTGTTCGGACTATTCGCCGCGTCGGGGAGCGCCGTGGAATATCGGGTTACAGCGGCGATCATTCTCCTCGTGCTGCTGACGCCAGCCCTTGTGGTCGTGTGGGGATGGGTGAGGCAGCACGGCTTCGTACCGGCGCCAGAAGAGGCCCGGTTTGGGGCGTGGACTCCGGACGCCGCCGAGGAGGCGGCAGCGCCAATCACGCCCAGACATTCCGCCGTGTTCACGAAGCGCGCGCGCCGCCTCGCGGTGGCGGCCGCCATTGCCGGCGTCATAGTGGCTCTGGCGAGTCGACCGAGACCAACACTTGGTCCGCCGTTCACGGCCGACCGGGTGCGTGTCGTTCAGACGGCGGACTCGATGCTTCTCGCGCACGGTGGCAATCCGGCGGGTTGGATACGCCTCACGGGGATCGGGAGAGACACGCTCGATGCATGGCCCCGGTTCTTGCGCGAGCACAAACTGGTCGCCGAGGCCCAGCGGTTCGCCACGACGTATGCGCCTCCCACGTGGTGGACAGTGCGGTACGTCCACACGGGCGGCACCGCGGCGCAGCGCACCGAGGAATGGCGCGTCAGGGTGAGGCCGGATGGCAGGCCATTGGACACACGCCATCTCGTTCCGGACTCCGCGCGCCGCGACTCGGTTGATTCCGGGGCTCTTCGTCGCATCGCGCTCGCGTCTCTCGCTCGCCAGGGCGTGGACACATCCGCGCTCCAGGAATCCGAGCTAAAGGAAACGGCGCGCCCAGCAAGGCGCGATGCCACTCTCACGTACACGGACACGGCGATGAAGCTGCCCGATGGGGCGGCTGCGCGCACTTGGGTTCAGGTCGCCGGCGACGAGCCGCTCGTGGCGCGACGCGGCGTGGAGTTGCCGGAAGGATTTCTTCGCGCGGATCGCGAGCGACAGAGCACTCGGATGGCGATCGCGGGCGCGACTATTCTCCTGCTATTCGGACTGATCGTGACGGGCGCAATCGTCGTTAAGCGCCGGCGCCAAATTCTGCTGCAAGACGGAACGCTCGCGCGCAGAGAGACCTATCTCCTGCTGGGCGCGCTCGTCGTACTCGCGACGCTGAGCGGCCTCAACTCGCTGCCGTCACAGCTCTTCGGGTACGACACGGCGCAGCCGTGGGGTAGCTTCATCGGAGCCACTGCGCTCAGATTCATCGTCGCGATCCCGCTCATGCTGTTCGTCCTCGGCTTGTGGCTCGCGCTCGGCGCGATGCGACGGCGCGTGGGAATCCCGATGCTGGCCGGCGAGCCGTCGAGACCGACTAGCAACGACATGCTGATTGCCGGGCTCGGACTTGGGGGCATCATCTTCGCGATGAGTCGGCTGGATTCCCTCGTCCCGCGTTCGGGCATGCCGCACACGCCGACCACGGTGCTCAATGAGACGTTCCCGCTGTTGGCGGGCGTCGCGGACGTACCGATGAATGCGCTCATGACCGTCGCGGTGGTCGGCATCCCAATTTTGGTCGTGGCGGGACTCACTCGGCGCTGGAGCTTGAGAGCACTGATCACCGGGGTGATCATCGTGCTGCTGGGTGTCTTGGGATGGTCGTTTGGGCCATCGAGCGACGTCGATCCTGCGAGGGTGATGCTGGTCATCGCGACCGTGGCGGTGGCGTCGATCGCGGTCATTGTCTGGGGTTCGATGGCCGCGTGGTCGTGGATCGTCGCCGCGCTGGCATATCAGGGGTTGAGCGGCCTGCACAACGCCGTCTATGGGCCGGTGCGGCAGGAACGAGGAGCAGGCGCTCTGACGGTACTCGTCGCGTCCGCACTCGTAGGGCTCATCGCGCGCAGAGCGGCGCGAATTCGTCCGTCGAAAGCCCTCTGACCCACATCTGACGATGAGATTGTGTCCTGCGCTCCGACTGCAGTCGAAGCGGAGCGAAGGGGTCCGGACGCCACTCGCGTCCGGACCCGCTTTGTTAGAGGGCGCGGTCCGTTCCGTGTATCTTTATGCGAAATCATTCACATGGAGATTTCGCGGTGAAGATTGCCGTTTGCGTCAAGCGTGTTCCCGACATGGATGTGCGCTTCAAGATCGCCTCTGACAACGTCTCGCTCGACGAGGCAGGTCTCAAATTCGACATCAACGATTTTGATTCGTGGGCGGTCGAAGCGGCGCTTCAATTGAAGGAAAAGAATGCTGGTAGCGACGTTACGGTCATCTCGCTGGGGCCGGATGTAGTTCAGGAAACCATTCGGAAGGCTCTGAGCATGGGCGCAGACCGCGGTGTCCAGCTCAAGGCCGACAAAGTGCCGTTCGACGGGCTCCCGATTGCGAAGGCGCTAGCCGAGGAGCTGAAGAGCGGCGAGTACGACCTGATTCTCTTCGGGAAGATGTCGCCCGATTCTTCGAATGGAGTCGTCGGCCCAATGGCGGCGGAGATACTTGGACTTCCATGCGTCACCGCCATCTCGTCGCTCGAGATCGCCAACCAGAAGGGAACCGCCAAGCGTGAACTCGAGGGCGCGCAGGAGATCGTCGAGTTCCCACTGCCCGCGGTGCTAACCGTCGATGAGGGCCTGAACACGGCTCGTTACCCATCTCTCAAGGGAATCATGGCGGCGAAAAAGAAACCCCTCGATGTGAAGCCGGCGCAGCTCCCACCACCGCAGATAACTGTGCGCAAGCTGGAGCTGCCCGCGGAAAGAAAAGCCGGGCGTATTGTTGGTGAGGGTGCCGCGGCGGTGCCCGAGCTGGTGAAACTCCTCCAGACGGAGGCAAAGGTTCTCTGATGGCAAACGTCTTCGCGTTTGTCGAATCGCGCGGCCCGGATGTTCGGAAGGTCGGGCTCGAAGCAGTCACCGCCGCACGGATGCTCGCCGACAAGACGGGCGGTGGTCAGGTGCACGCGCTTCTTCTCGGCCCTCCGGGAATTTCCGGAAAGGCAAATCAAATCGGCCAGTACGGCGCGGACGTTGTCGTTGTCGTTGAGCACGCCGACCTCGTCAACTACAATCCGGAAGTAGCGACGGCAACCGCTGCCGAGAGGATCAAATCGGGCGGATATCGTGCCGCGATCTTCAGCACCTCGGCGTTGGGACGTGATCTCGCACCGCGCGTGGCGGCGCGACTCGGAGTGAGTGTCGTCATGGATGTCCTGTCGCTCGACGTCGAAGCGGATACCGTCGTGGTTCGACATCCGATGAACATCGGCAAGGTGATCGCAACGCTTGCCATATCCGCCACACCCGCCGTTCTCGGGATGCGGCCCAACGTCATCAGCCCCGCGCTGAACGCGAAAGCTGGACGTGTCGAAAACGCGCGGCCAGCGATCGACCCCTCGGCGACGCGCGTTAGGGTGGTCGAGACGCGTCAGGGAGGCGGTGGCAAGCTCGATCTGGCCGAAGCGCCTGTGGTCATCGCCGGCGGACGTGGACTCAAGGCGGCGGAGAACTTCAAGCTCGTCGAAGAGCTTGCGTCGGCGTTCGGGAACGCCGCGGTAGGAGCGACCCGCGCAGTCACCGACGACGGCTGGCGACCGCACAGCGATCAGATTGGTCAGACCGGCCGGCTCGTGAGTCCGGAGCTGTACATCGCGGTCGGAATCTCCGGCGCCGTGCAGCACCTTGCCGGCATGCGAACGTCGAAGACGATCGTAGCAATCAACAAGGACAAGGACGCGCCGATCTTCAAAGTCGCCGACTACGGAATTGTCGGCGATGTATTCGAGGTGATCCCCGCGCTCACCGACGCGGTCCGCGAGGCAAAGAAGCACCACTAATGCCCAATCGCGCGGGCACCGTCCTCCCAAGTCGTCATCAGGCGCCGCTCCCGCTCGAGCGACTGATACTGAGCGAGCCGGCGGATCCGGAAGCAGTTCCCATGGATGTCCTGTTCGTAGGCGGAGGTCCGGCGGGACTCGCCGGCGCGATCGCGCTCGCCAAGCTGATCAAAGCGGACAACGATTCCGGCGGTACGGTCGGTGAAGTTCAGATTGGCGTGCTCGAGAAAGCTGCCGCGCTCGGAGAACACACGCTCTCGGGAGCCGTCGTGAATCCGATCGCGATGCGTTCTCTCTTCCCCGAGCTCAAGGACAAGGATTTTCCATTCAGCGCGCCGGTCGGAGGCGAGCGCGTCTACTTCCTAACCGGTAGCCGCGCCATACGGATGCCGACCCCGCCCACGATGAAGAACCACGGCTACTACGTCGGATCCATCTGCGAGATCGTCCGCTGGCTCGGAGAAAAGGCGGAGGCACTCGGCGTGAACGTCTTCACCGGCTTTCCGGCCGCCTGTCTGCTTACCGAGGGGACTCGGGTGACTGGTGTGCGCACGACTCCGACAGGTCTCGCCAGAACAGGCGAGCCGGGAACCGGGTACGCTCCGCCAACCGATATCACCGCCCAGATAACTGTTCTCGCTGAGGGAACCCGGGGCACACTGTCCCAGGCCTACCTCGAGTGGCAGCAAATCGGTTCCGACAATCCGCAGATCTTCGCACTCGGCGTAAAGGAAATCTGGGAGACGCTCAAGCCGCTCGACTCGATCGTGCACACGCTTGGCTGGCCGCTGCCCAGGGATGTTTTCGGCGGCAGCTTCATGTATCCGCTCAGCAGGAATCTCATCGCCCTCGGCCTCGTCGTCGGTCTGGACTACAAGCGCACATCTGACGACGTCCACGAGATGCTGCAGCGCATGAAGTTACACCCGCTCTTCAGAGAGATTCTCGAGGGTGGGGAGATGGTGGAGTGGGGCGCGAAGACGATCCCGGAGGGCGGATACTACGCTCTTCCGAAACGGCGGCATGGTGATGGACTGATGATCGTCGGTGATTCCGCGGGCTATGTAGAAGTCGCATCGCTAAAGGGAATCCACTATGCGATGCAGTCGGGGATGTTCGCAGCGCGGGCGGCGTTCGATGCACTGAAGCGCAAGGATACGTCTGCCGGGTCGCTCAAGGAGTACGATGCGATGGTAGACAGCAGTTTCATCGCCAAGGATCTCTATCGCCGTCGCAACATGCGGCTCGCGTTTCAGGAGAGCAACTTTTACATGGCGGGGCTCAAGGCCAGCCTGATGACGGTGACTGGCGGTGCACTTCCCGGCGGCAAGATCCACTCGCACCGCGACGCCGATGTCCCACGTGCCGTCACACTGCCCGAGCCATTCGTGCCCGACGGCAAGCTCACTTTCAGCAAGCTCGACGCAGTGTTCAAGTCAGGCAACGCGACGCGCGACGACATCCCGTCGCACCTGATCGTCGGCCCCGATATCACTCCCGAAGTCGCAGAGCTTTACACCCACATGTGCCCGGCAGGAGTTTTTGAGCGCGACGGGGAACGGCTGGTGGTGAGTCCCGCGAATTGCATCGATTGCAAGGCGACTGACGTCCTTGGGGCGCGCTGGACGCCGAGGGAGGGAGGAAGCGGGCCGAAATACAGGCAGATGTGACGGACCGTTGTCCTCGATACCTTCTTAAACTGAAGACTCCCCGCTACCCGAGCCTCTTGAACCGAAAACTGCGTGCGGCCTGCAGCGCGCAGCGGGCAGCAGGCGGTTCCCAGTCGACCTGATTCAAGCCGTTCTCCCAATCTCGTAGATATCGATTTTCTGCTTGATCTCCCCGGCCTCGAACGGCCGAGTCTCTTTATTCCGGATCGCCAAGCCATGTTCAGCACAGGCCTCGACGAACACGGGAGCAGCCACGCGTCCCGGGTCGGCGACGAGCGCAAATCCGCTCGGCGAAAGCAGACGCGCGAGGATTACAGGTAACAGCGCCGCGTACTCCTCCTCGTACAACACGTCCGACGCGAAGACGAGATCGAATCGCCCAAGGTCGTCCGGAAAGTGTCGCCAATCGACCAGTCGCGTCCGCGCCAGTGTTCCGAGATTTCGGAATACATTGGCGCGCGTGACATCGAGGGCGTCCTCGTAGTAGTCAGTCGACAGCACGTCGTAGCCGGCCGCCGTTGCCGCAAGCGTGCTGAGTCCCACTCCGCATCCCAGCTCGAGCGCCATCTTCCCCCTGCCTTCGAGCTCGAGCAGTTTCCCGGCGAGAATCAGGGAGGAGGGCCACACATCCGCCCAATACGGGAGCCTCTCGTCCTTGACGAAGTCCTCCTCCCGAATGAGATCGTCGGAGTTCGCCGGCCTGAGAATGCTGAATATGTGGGCTTCGACCGTCGCATCTTCCACCGAAGTTCTGAATCGGCGGGTTAGAGCGTCGACGAGTGCGTTTCCCGCGAGAACCGGGTGTTCCACATTCGAGAGATCGCCGGTGTCGATCACAGCGAGAATGCCGATGTCTCTTCCAGACTGTGATCGAGCATCAGTGCGTTCAGCTGCGCTCCCTTGGCCACCTTCGGGTTCGTCTCCGGCACGATGAGAAGCGCGTTGGCCTTGGCCATTGAGGTGAGGGCGCCTGAGCTTTGATGACCCGTGAGTCGCGCTGTCAGCGTTCCGTCCTCCTGCCTCGTGACGCTCGCCCGGAGAAAGTGCGTGAGCTTGGCCGCGATCTTAACGTCTTCCTCGAGCGTTACGGTGACAGTCCGACGAAAGAGTCCCGCATGCCCCTGCATTTTTCTCAGAGCTGGTCTGACGAAGAGCTCGAAGCTCACCATCGCCGACACCGGGTTGCCCGAGAGACCGAGCCAGGGAACCCCGTTCAGCAGTCCGAAAGCGAGCGGCGCGCCGGGTCTCATTTTTACCTTCCAGAATTTCTGCTTCCCGCCGAGCGCGGCGAAGACATCGCGCGCGTAGTCCAGATCGCCGACCGATACTCCGGCGGAGGTGATAATGAGATCGGATCCGGCGGCCGCATCCAGTTTTTTTCTTAGGGACGCCTTCGTGTCACCGGTTATGCCGAGATCCTCGGGAATTCCGCCTGCCACTCGCGTAAGCGCTTCCAGCGTGTAACTGTTGGTCGACACTATGCGCCGCGCCGCGATCACCTGGGCGAAATCGTCGATGTCCACAAGCTCGTTGCCGGAGCTGATGATAGCCACTCGCGGTCGACCGAAGACCTGAACGTTAGCAATCCCACTCGACGCTAATACGCCGAGCAACGCCGGCCTGATTGGAGACCCACGCTTCGCCAGCAGGTCACCGCGCTGATAATCCTCGCCCGCGCCGCGGATGTTCTTCCACACGTCGCGAGCATCGCGGATCTCTACCTTCTCGCTGCCGCCGTCGGTGTCCTCCTTGCGGATAACGGAGTCTGCGCCACCGGGGATCGGCGCTCCCGTCATGATCCGCATCGCCTCACCGCGCTTGATTGGCCGCGGCGCAAATTCGCCGGCCGCTATCGTCGCGACGACGCGCAGTCTCACCGGTTCACCGCTCATCACCGGAGTGATGTCCGCGGATCGGACCGCATATCCGTCCATCGAGGAATTGCTCCACGGAGGCATCGTCACCGTCGCCGCGACGTCTTCGGCGAGCACTCGACCAAGAGCCTGGCGCAAAGGAACCGCTTCCGGATCAAGCGTCTTTATCTCGGCGAGGATGCGCTCGCTTGCTTCAGCGACGCTCAGCACGGCGTCAGTGCTCCCGGTACGCGGCCAGGGCAGCCGCAATCTGGTCGGCGACGTTCGTCACCGTCGAGCCAGGAGTGGTCGTGTTGTTGGCGAGAATGCTGAAGATAAGTCTTTCACCGTCCGCCGTGGTTACGTACCCCGACAGCGAGCGTGCCTTGGCGAGCGTTCCGGTCTTTGCGTGCACGTTGCCTTCGGCGGGGGTGCCCTTCATCCGGGTGTCGAGGGTGCCGTCGACGCCGGCAATAGGCAGGGAGTTGTAGAAAGTCGCGAACGCGGTGTCGCGCTGGATCCTGTCGAGCACTCGCACGATCGTCTCGGGTGTCAGCAAGTCCTGATCGGAGAGGCCGCTACCATCACGGATGACGAATCCGTCGGGCTGAACGCCCCACGCGAGAAGCTGCTGTCCGACGATCTTACGCGCGCTGTCCGCTGTCCCCAGGCCTCCTCGCTCCAAGCCGATCGTCCTCAGCAGAATCTCGGCGATCTGATTCTGCGACTGTTTCATCAGCGCCGGCAGAATCTCGCGCAGGGGCGGAGATATGAGGACAAACAGCGTGTCCATCTTGAAAGGCGTCGATAGAACGCTGTCTTTCACTCCGCCGTCCAGCCTGATGGCTTTGCGAACCAGTGCGTCGTGGAGCGCGTCCAGATATGCCTTTCCCGGATTCTTTGCCGGACCCGAGTAAAGGCTGTCACGCGCGGTGTCCGGGGGAGGCCGCAGCGTGGTCGGTGCCATCCCTTCGTTGAAGATCAGCTCGTCCACGCCAGCGCCGTAGTATTCGCCGAGATCGTCCCATTCCCAGCCGTAACCGTAAATCGAATCGGGGAACGCGTTCCCCACCCGCGCCAGCGATCCGTTGATCTGTCTGATTCGATGCGCGCGGATCGAATCCGCCAGAGCGTCCATTACGGTTGTCGCGGTGCCCCGCATCCGATCGCTGACCGTTGGATCTCCGCGGCCAATCACGAGCAGGTTTCCATCGAGAAGGGAGTCGCGCACCTCACCATCGGTGAGAAAAGTCGTACGGTACTTGTATTCCGGTCCGAGTAGGGTCAGGGCAGCCGCGCTCGTGACGATCTTCATGTTGGAGGCAGGCATGAACAGCTTGCCCGAATTCTTTGAGTAAAGCGTATCGCCGGTGCGGGGGTTGACGATCAGCACACCCCATTGCGCATTCCTGAATGCCGGCTGCGCCGTCAGCGAGTCGATCTCGTGCCGCAACTCGCCGCGCGACGACGTGAGGTGAGCCGTCTTCATCACCGTCACGCATGCGGTGAGGGCAAATGGCGCGATCGACACGACAAAGGCACGCACGCTTCTGTGCGCAAAAGAAACGAACACTTTTTCGATTACTCCCTGCTATAGGTCGCGCTGAGACTGTCGTCTTCGCCGACAATCACGCGCATCACTTTCGCCGGCTTCGGCAGCTCGCGGTCCACGCGCTCGAATATGAAGCGCGCAAGATTCTCCCCAGTGGGGACGAGCTTCCCGTCCCCAAATTCCGGCACGTCGAGATTGATGTTGCGATGATCGAACCGGTCCTTTACCTGCTTTTTCAGAATATCATCCAACACGCCCAGATCGATCACGAACCCGGTAGTCTCGTCGATCGGGCCACCTATTGTGACGTCACACACATAAGTGTGACCGTGGTAGTTGGGCCACGCACACGCCCCGAAGGTCGCGGCGTTCTTCTCATCGCTCCAGTCCGGACGGCTGTAGCGATGCGCGGCGGAAAACGAAATCCGTCTGGTAAGAGAGGCGCTCGGCAACCTAGTCGTCGTCGTTCATCACGTTGGGAGTCGCGTCCGGACCGCTCACGCCTTCGGGCGTCGGGCCGTCTGGTGGATTCCACGGAATCCCCTCCGCTATCGACTGCTGAACGTCGGTAGTTCCGAATAGCTCCGCGCGCAGGTCCTCGTGGAGGTGCTCGGCCTCGGGATCCTCGGGTCTGGGCCGATCGCCAAGCAAGAGGCCCTCGTGCAGCTCCTCATCCACCAGATGCTCATCGATTGGCAGCGGACTCTCGGCCCGCCGGATCGGATCCACCACCAAGTCGTTCTTTACTTTCTTGATCCCGACCAGGTCGGTGACTACGTGCTCGACGATGCGAAACTCTTCTTCGGTGCCTACGCGTCCGGAGAGCCGTACGACCCCGCCGCGCACGGCAACATCTACATCGTTCGGGTCGAAAGCGAGCTGTTCGTCGAGCCGATCTCGAACGAGCGCACGCAGCTCGCCATCGGTCAGCTCATCGATCTCATCGATGTCCTCATAATCCTTTTCCACCGTTCCTCCGACTCCGCCCCGTAAGGCGGTTCAGGTTACCGGAAGAACAGCAGTGATGCGCCGAGCGTGAGAGCCCGATTGTTCTTCCAAAATGAGCGCGCCTGGTTGCCGGTCACGGCAGCCGTCCCACCGGTGGGAGTAACGTAGTACGCGGCTGGGTACTTCAACTGGTAGAGGTAGTCGTTCCAGTCCGCTGTCAGCTGAAAACGCCCGCCCGGGACATACCTTAGCCCACCGCCAAATGAAAATGCAAACGGGGTGCCGAAGGTGTAGGGATCAGACTTGACCGAGCAGCTGCAGCTGGCCACGCCGGCGCCAAAATTCACGACCGGCACTATGTCGTGGAAGCTTTTCTGGCCAGTGAGATTCAGCGAAAGATCAATGTCGTACAAATTGACCGAGACGTTCTGCTTCCCGAGCTGCTGCGCAGTTCCGATCTTGGTGGGATCGATCGGGAACCGCTCGGTGTTGACGTGCGACCAGCGCGCCATCAGGTAAGCGGGACCGCCAACGTGTATCTGGTAGCGGAGCCCGTACATCGGACCGTCGCGCGGCGCGATCCCGATTGGATCCTTTCCCGACCTGTAATGCCCGCCCAAGAACGTAAGCTCCTGACTGGTCTCCAAGTCGCGGTACGGACTGTTTTCAGGAAGATGTCCGACCTGCGCGCGAGCGGTGGTCGCGACCAGAGCAAGCGCAAGCGCGCTGATGAATTGCTTCACTAATCCACTCCAAGATTGACGCCGCTCATCTCTGGCGGCTGCTCGATTCCGAGCATTGATAATATAGTTGGCGCGACATCACACAGAGCGCCTCCCGAGCGGAGTCGCTGCTCCTGATCCCAATCCACGATGACGAACGGCACCGGATTCGTGGTATGCGCGGTGTGCGGACCGCCGGTCTCCGGATCGATCATCATTTCGGCATTGCCATGGTCCGCCGTAACGATGAGCCGCATTCCCGCGCTCTCCGCCGTCTTTAGAACGCGCGACAGGCAGCGATCGACAGTCTCGACGGCTTTGATTGTCGCCGGAATCGATCCGCTGTGGCCCACCATGTCCGCATTCGCGTAGTTGCAGAGAATGAAATCCTGCTCTCCCGAGGAAATCCCCTTGCACAGCGCGTCGGTCACGCCTTCAGCGCTCATCTCCGGCTTGAGATCGTAGGTCGCCACTTTTGGTCTCGGGACGAGCACTCTGGTCTCGCACGGATACGGCTGCTCGACACCGCCGTTGAAGAAGTAAGTCACGTGCGGATACTTCTCGGTTTCCGCTGTCTTGAGCATCGATAGCCCGCGCGAAGATAGAACCTCGGCCAGGATGCGTTTCATCGAGCTAGGCTCGAAGGCTACCGGAACGTCGAAGGTCTTGTCGTAGTTTGTGAGTGTCGTGACGGATACCTTCGGGCGGCGCGATATCTTGAACCCATCGAAATCGGGATCGATCAGAGCCCGCACGATCTGTCGCATCCTGTCCGAGCGATAATTGAAGCAGATCACCGCGTCGCCGTCCCGCATCGGCGCGACGGGTTTGCCGTTCTCCGTCACCACCACCGGCAACATGAATTCGTCCGTCTTTCCCGACTCGTAACCCCGTCGAATTGCATCGAGCGGATCGGTAACCGGGGTCCCTTCGCCCAGGACGATCGCCCGGTACGCGAGCTCCGCGCGGTCCCACCGCCGATCGCGATCCATCGCGTAGTAACGTCCCGAAATGCTGGCGATCTTGGCTGGACTCCCGATCTTTCGAATGTATGCGAGTAATTGCTGCATGTAGCCGAGCGCCGACTTGGGCATCGTGTCGCGCCCGTCGAGAAAGGCGTGGATCGCGACGCGCTCGACGCGCTGTCGCTTGGCGAGATCCAGCAGTGCGTACAGGTGCTGGTCAATCGCGTGCACTCCACCCGCGCCGATCAAACCCATCAGATGCAGTGTCCCGCCATTGTCTTTCGCCTGACGGCATGCACCCACCAACGCGGGATTGGTGTAGAAGCTCCCGTCGGCGATGGCCGAAGAGATGCGTACAAGATCCTGCATAACCACTCTTCCCGCACCGAGATTGAGATGTCCGACTTCGCTGTTGCCCATCTGCCCTGCGGGCAGACCGACGCGAAGTCCTGATGCTTCGAGCAGGGTGCGCGACCCGCGACTCCACAGAGAGTCCCAGGTGGGCGTGTCGGCGAGAGCGATTGCGTTTCCGTCAGTTTCGGGGCGATAGCCCCATCCATCGAGTACGATGAGCGCGACTGGCCGCGCGCGCTGTGGTATGGCCATTATATCAATAATTTAATCCCACTCTGACTTGCGGGGCACGAAGGGCAACAATGGAGATCTTCCGACCGAAGGAACCCGGACCAGAAACGCGACGTCGAGCCGAGCGAGAGGGTGAAGGTGACCGCCGTCGCGGCACTTGGCGCGACTTCCGCCGCGCGTATCCGGGATTCGTGTTCGTGCTCGGGTTAGGGCTGGCGGCGATGGTCGCCGTCGACGCCTGGCTCGTTCTAAAGCGAGTGCAGTACAATCACGACGTCGCTCAGCTCAGAGCGCACATGACCGAAGCCGAGCGTGAGCGGACGGACGCGATAGTGGAGTCGGAGCAGAACAAGCTGCGAATAGCGATCGAGCTCGCCAAGCTTCAGGCCAAGTTCGCCAAGAAGCTGCACTTGAACGTATCCATCGACAGCTCCCGGATGTACCTCACGCGCGAGGGAGCTCTCCTGCGCGAGATGCCGGTGCAGTTCGGGCCCGAGCGCACGGCTTCCGATTCCTCCGCTGCACCTCCGGCGGCGGTGCCGCGCGGAGAGCGAACCATCGCCGATCTCTCCGACACGAAGATCACTCTCGATGGCGGCGCATACATCCTGGCGTCAAAAAGCCGCGACCTCACCGCCGACACGTCCGCCATTCCACCGGGCTCACTGCGAATCAGCGTCGAGGACATGAAGGCGATCATGCCGAACCTTAGCGCGGGGATGAAGGTATACTTCTACTGAAGACGCATGTATTCAACGCGTCGTTGACTTTTAAGAGGTAGCGAGATGGGAGTGGGCAGAATTTTTTCGTACGGCGGCAAGAACGTCTGGCTGCTGATACTAGGCTTTGTCGCCGCTGCGGTCCTGAGCGTGATGCTGCTCAC
>CATPBD010000003.1 GCA_955652265.1 uncultured Gemmatimonadaceae bacterium
GGGTGGCGCTGCCACCGCCGGGCCGAAGGACCGGAAACTGGTCGAAGGGTGAGCGAGCCGGCGACGTCGGGGCCGACGGGGCCGACGGATTCTGCGTTCGCGCAACAGGCTGCTCGACGCGTGACGGGGGATTCAGTGCAGGTGGGTTCGGAACAGCCGGGCGTGGCAAAACCGGAGAGATGGGCGCGCGGAATCCATCTCCACTGTTCGCTCGGGCAAGGGCCGCAGCTTCCGACTGCTTTTCCTTGATGCTCAACGCGAAGATCCGGTTCAGCTCATTCAGCTGCGCGTCGAGTGCATTCTTGTCCTTGAGCAGTCGCGCCAGCTCCTTGTCCCAGGCGCCGCCGATCTCCTTCCACTGCTTGTCGGTGTATTCCCCGACGGCTGCGCGCAATTCGGCCTCCTGCCGCGCTTCTCGCTGCTGCGTCTCCTGGCGAGTGATCTCCTCGAGCCTGACCGAGAGCGCGTCGATGTTCTCGCGCAGCTCACCAGCGCGCTCTGCCAGTTTGCTCGAGACTTCGCGCAGCCGCGTTTGATAGTCCGCTTGGACACGCTGATATACGGAATCGGGAGTGGCCGCGCGCTTCTCTTCCAGCGCAGCAAGCCACTCCTCGTATCTCTGCCGCTCCTTGAGCAGCCCGTTGAGCGCGTCCAGCGACACCGGCTCCCTCTCAGCCATCGTACATCATCCCCTGATTCGATTCATTTTCTCCCGACCGTGGGCGGAAATCCCCGATCGATAGACGACCGACCCCGCCACAATAGTACAAGTGGCTTGCCCAACCAGGGTCATTCCGGCGTACGGAGTGTTCCTTCCTTTGGAGAGAAATTGTGAGGGGTTGACCTTCCAGCGCGCGGAAGGATCGAAGACCGTGACGTCTGCAGCTGACCCGCGCTTGAGCGATCCACCGGGAAGATTGAAGACTCGCGCAGGCGTGCACGACATACGATCGACGAGATCGGAAAAGCCGAGATAGCCCTTCTCGACGAGATTGGTCACGATCACAGCGAGGGCCGTTTCCAATCCTACGATGCCATTTGGTGCGTCAGCGAACTCCCGCTCCTTTTCGTCGTAGTGGTGGGGTGCGTGATCCGTCGCAATGAGATCGATCGTGCCGTCCTTTACCGCTTCCCGCAACGCCTCCACGTCATCGGCAGTTCGAAGCGGTGGATTCATCTTGGCGTTGGTGTTGTAGCCGCGCACGCTCTCTTCGGTGAGAGACAGGTGGTGCGGACAAACCTCCGCCGAGACTTTGATGCCCCGCTCCTTCCCCCAGCGGATCAACTCAACCGAGCCTCGCGTACTCATATGAGCGAGGTGAACATGCCCTCCCGTCAATCGCGCCAATAGAATGTCCCGGATCACCATGATCTGTTCGGCCTCGGCCGGAACGCCCTTGAGTCCGAGTTGCGCGCTCACAATCCCCTCGTTCATCGCGCCGCCTGCGGCGAGTGTCGGCTCCTCGCAGTGGTCGATCACCGGAATCTTGAAAGTGCGGGCGTATTCGAGTGCCGTCCGCATCAGCTGCGCGCTCGCTACCGGCTTGCCGTCGTCGCTCACAGCGATCGCGCCGGCTCCAACCATTTCGCCGAACTCCGCGAGGACCTTTCCCTCCTGCCCGACCGAAATGGCGCCGATCGGATACACCCGCGCCGCAGCAGCGCGCTGAGCCTGACGAACAATGAAGCCGACTGCCGCCTGATTGTCCGTCACCGGATCCGTGTTGGGCATCGCGCACACCGCGGTGAATCCGCCTGCGGCTGCGGCCCGCGCTCCTGTCGCGACCGTCTCTACATCCTCGCGTCCGGGCTCGCGGAGGTGACAGTGCACGTCAATGAAACCGGGCGACACTATGAGGCCGTCGCAGTCGATCGTGTCCGCATCCTCGGGAGCATCGATCGTCCGGCCGAAGCCCGCGATCTCGCCGTCGGAGATAAGAAGATCCCCGACCTCGTTCAGGCGCTGTGACGGATCGACCAGAGTGCCGCCGCGAAGAAGGATCGGCTTCAATCGCGCTCTCCGGGCTCGCGACCACGCCCGCTTCCGCCCTTGGCTGCCTCTGCCAGCTCTGGTTTGCCGCCCGCGAGCAGGTACAGAACCGCCATTCGGACAGCGACCCCATTCGTCACCTGTTCCAGGATCACGCTATGCGGGCCGTCGGCGACATCGGAATCGATCTCGACTCCGCGATTCATTGGTCCCGGGTGCAGTATCAGGATGTCCCGCTTCGCGCGGTCGAGCCTCTCGCGCGTGATCCCGAATACGCGGTTGTATTCGCGCGCCGAAGGAATGTAGCCGGCCGTCATCCGCTCGAACTGAAGCCTGAGCACGTTGAGCGCCTCTGCCCACTCAATCGCCTCTTCGATCCGATCGAAGATGCGGACACCGAATTCATCGATGGCATTCGGCAGTAGCGACCGCGGTCCGCACACCGCCACTTCAGCGCCCAGTTTTGTGAGTCCCCAAATGTTGGACCTCGCCACCCGCGAGTGCAGAATGTCGCCGCAGATGCAGATGCGGCGGCCTTTGAGATCTCCGAACCGGTCACGAAGTGTGAGGATGTCGAGCAGACCCTGGGTAGGATGCTCGTGCGTCCCGTCTCCGGCGTTGATGACGTTGGACTGAATTCGTTCCGCCAGGAATTGCGCTGCCCCCGACGCGGAGTGGCGGATGACGACCATGTCGATTCGCATTGCCTCGAGGTTCCGCGCGGTATCCACGAGTGTCTCGCCCTTGGAGACACTCGATCCGGCCGCTGAAACGTTTACCGTATCCGCCGAAAGCCTCTTTTCCGCGAATTCGAAGGAGATGCGCGTTCGGGTCGAGTTCTCGAAAAAGAGATTGACTATCGTCGATCCTCTGAGGGCGGGCACCTTTTTGATCGCGCGCTCGCTGATCTCCTTGAAGGGCTCGGCGGTGTCGAGAATGAGTCGAATCTGGTCGCCCGTCAGCGACTCAAGGCCGAGGAGATCTTTGCCGAGTGTCCCCGTCACGCCGCGGACTTGGGCACGATAACGACTTCGGTGCGCTCATCGAGCTCGGCCACCATTACATCCACGCGCTCGTCCTCGCCCACGTCCACTTTCTTGCCGACCACATCTGCATGGATGGGAAGCTCACGTCCCCCGCGATCGATCAGAACTGCAAGGGAAATCGACGCCGGTCTTCCGAAATCGGCGAGCTCGTCCAGCGCGGCGCGGACAGTTCGGCCAGTGTACAACACGTCGTCCACGATCACGATGTGCTTTCCGTCGAGGTCCCACGGCAGGTACGTCGGCCCGACCACGGGTCGCGGGCCCACAGTCTGCAGGTCGTCCCGGTAGAGCGTGATGTCGAGCGAGCCCTGCGGCACAGTAATTCCTTCTCCACCTTCGATCATCTTCACCAGCCGATCCGCGAGCTGAACGCCGCGACGCTGTATTCCAACGATGATGAGATCGTCCGTGCCGCGGTTGAGCTCCACAATCTCGACCGACATCCGCTTCAATGTGCGCTCGACGGCCCGCGCGTCGAGGACCGTCGTGTTCTTCGTAGTCATCGGTGCACAAATATGGCGTCGGGCGAGACCTAATTGAAGGCACTGACATGTTATCGGACCTGATTCGCCTCTTCGGCAGGCGTCGTTCATCTGCTCGAGTTTCGCATCACTTGGTGCGAGGCATCCCTGTCGTCGTCAACAATACCCGACCCGATATCGATACCAACGATGTGCTTGTCCGACTCGACCGCACGATCGCGCTAATCGAACGCTTCGCTCCGCACCATTTCCGCCACCTCAAGCGAGACTTCGCGTTCATCCTGGTCGAACGATTCGCGTGTCGCGGAGCGTACTTCCATGAGCAGAGGGCATGTTTGGTTGAGCTCACGTTCTCGGTGAATCCGAGTTTTTCGGACGCCGAGGTCGCGGCCACGATTCTCCACGAGGCGATGCACGCCCGCCTGCACCAGCTCGGCTTTCCTCTGGAGATGGAAGATCGCGCCCGCCAGGAGCGGTTCTGTCGCAGAGCGGAGATCGAGTTCGGGCAGTTGGTGCCGGGCGGCGATCGCGTCGTGGCGCGAGCTGCGGCGACGTTGGCCCAATCGGACAAGGATGTCGCGCCGGTCATCGATCCGCGCCTCGCCGCGCAACGAATCGCGGAGGTCGATCGCCGAGCTATTTGATCTCGACTCCGTTTTCCTCCTCGACCATCTTGACCGCTTCGACGTGATCGGCCTTTTCGCCGAGCCTCTCGCGGGCCTCGTGAAACCGTTCCGCGGTCAAAGATATGAGAGGCGTTATGGCGTGAAGATCCTCTGCCAGTACTGCGGCTATCCCGATGTCCTTTTCCAGAAGGGCAAGTCGAAAAGTTCGCGGGAAAGCGCGAGTGAGCACCCGCTGCGGGATGAGATTCTCCGAGCTGTTCGATCTTCCGCTCGAGGCGTTGATCACTTCGAGCGCGACCTTTGGATTGACTCCGGCTTTGACCAGCACCGCCAGTCCTTCCGCCGCCGACAGAATGTGAACCGCGAGCAAA
>CATPBD010000004.1 GCA_955652265.1 uncultured Gemmatimonadaceae bacterium
AGAATCTCGAGCCGCTGCTCCACGTCCCGGGCGCGACTTTCGTCGGGATCAACACCGCGCACGGTGTCACGCGGCGCACTTTGACCTGGAACCTCCGCGACATCTCGATCATCGGAGACATCCACAAGGACCAGCTGGACGAGGCAAAGCAGATCTTCGAGAAGTCGCCACCCAGGGATGCCCGGGTGATCGTAATGCACCACAATCCAGTGCGCGGCGAGCTCTCCCAACGCCACGGGCTCAAGAACACCCAGAAGATTCTCGGGGCGTTCGCCGAGATGGGCGTCGATTTAGTGTGTTGTGGCCACGATCACCAGGAATCCGTGCACTACATCGAGCACACGAGGAAAGGCACCGTGATCTCGACGGCTGGAACGATCTCGAACAGATCGCGCGGGGGACGGCCTTCCTCGGTCAACGTCATCAGTATCGGGCGGGAAAAGATCGATGTCACCACGCACGTGTGGTCGAAGGACCATCACACGTTCGTGAAAGGTCCGCACAAGTGCTTCGAGCGGTCGGAGTATGTGGCGGCTGAGTGACAGGAACCAGCTCGCGCTGGAGCTGGACGAGGCGCGTCCGCGGAATGCCCAAGAGCTCCGCGCCCGGCTCCAGCGGCTCGGCTTGGGCTCGCAGTATCGGGTGCGACTCACAACGAATCGCACCGTTGTCGTCAGCTACAGCGGTGGCGAGCTCCGCATCCACTACAGCTTTCTCGACGCCGATGAAGAGGTCTGGAAGGCGATAATCACTTTCGTCTACGGGCGGAACAGAGTGGCGAGACAGGAAGCGCGCAGGGCGATCCTCGAGTTTCCGGTTGCGCGATCGAACGATCCACCGCGAAGAAAGCGCAGGCCCGAGCGGACCAACCCTGCGGATCTTCCAGTCATCCGCGACCTCTCACGCTGGCACCTGGAGTACAACAGCGAAAGATTCGGCGGCGTGCTGCGGGCGATCCCGATACGCATCTCGCGACGGATGAAGAGCAGACTTGGCCACTACAGCCCCGCCAGCGATGGCTGTGATCCGGTGATCGTGTTGAGCCGACGACACATCAGGCGCGACGGATGGGAAGAAGCGCTGCACACGCTGCTGCACGAGATGGTGCACCAGTGGCAGGACGAGCAGGGACTTCCGGTTGATCACGGCTCGAGTTTTCGGGTCAAGGCGCGCGCAGTGGGGATTACACCGCTGGCTTGCCGGGCTGTGGCCTGAAAAGAACTCTAACTGCATGAAGGGGGCAGCGGGTAGCCGCGCAGTTGCAGTTTCTGACTTAGATCGCATCGGTCCCCACCGGGTTATTTTTCCCCTATGACCACAGACTTTTACAACATTGATTCCGCGCTCTCCGAAGAAGAGCGCGCCGTCCGCGACACCATTCGCGCGTTCGTCGATGAGAACGTCCTGCCCATCATTGGCGACTGTTACATAGAAGGAAGATTCCCGAAAGAGCTCGTCCCGAAGATGGCTGAGCTCGGCATGTTCGGCGCGAACTTGCCCGAGCAGTACGGGTGCGCGGGGCTCAATAACGTCGCGTACGGCCTGATCATGCACGAGCTCGAGCGCGGTGATTCAGGCGTTCGCTCATTTGCTTCGGTGCAGGGGGCTCTCGTGATGTATCCGATCTTCGCCTTTGGTACCGAAGACCAGAAGCGCCACTATCTCCCGAAAATGGCTAGCGGCGAGATAATTGGATGCTTCGGATTGACTGAGCCGGATTACGGGTCGAACCCGTCGGGTATGATCACGCGAGCCCGCGAGCAGAAAGACGGAAGCTGGGTGATCAACGGCGCCAAGATGTGGATCACCAACGGCTCGACAGCGCAGGTGGCGATCATCTGGGCGAAGACCGGCGAGGACAAGAGTGATAAGTCAATCCGTGGGTTCATAGTTCACACCGACGCGCCTGGATTTACCGCCAAGGATCAGAAGGGAAAGCTTTCGCTCCGCGCGTCGGACACGAGTGAGCTGGTGTTGCAGGACGTGAAGGTGCCTGCAACGGCTCTGCTTCCCACAACCGACGGAATCAAGAGTCCCCTCATGTGCCTCACCCAGGCGCGTTATGGCATCGCCTGGGGTGCGATGGGGGCGGCGCAGGCGTGCTACGAGGAGGCTCTCGCATACGCCGGCAACCGGGTGATGTTCGGTAGACCGATAGCGGGATTCCAGTTGCAGCAGCAGCGTTTAGCCGAGATGCTGACGGAGCTCGTGAAGGGTGAGCTACTTGCTCTACACCTGGGCAGGCTCAAGGACGCAGGCACTTTCAGTCCGCAGCAGGTATCGCTCGCGAAGCGGAATAACGTCAGCGCCGCCGCCGACATCGCCCGTGAAGCGCGCAGGCTACTTGGGGCCAATGGCATACTTGCTGAATACTCTTCGATGCGGCACATGGCGAACCTCGAGAGCGTTTACACTTACGAGGGCACGCACGACATTCACACATTGATTCTGGGGCAGGCAGTGACGGGCCTGAGCGCATTCGAATGAAAACGAAAGAGAAGCGAGCCAAGCGTCGCGCCGGCGAAATCGATCTGGGGCTGCGAGACGAGCGCATCCAGCTCGGTGACCACATTGCGTACTTCTGGGAAACTGAGAGACAATTCGAGGAGGCGGTTGGATTCCTCCTCGTGGGGATCCGAAACGGCGATCATGTAGTCGTGTTCGGCCACGACGACGCCAACAAGAACGTCGTCGACGTGCTACGCAAGCGTGGAATCGACACCGATCACCTTCGAACTTCGGAGCGCATGACGGTGATCACCGGCGGGCCCACCGGGGACAAGATGCTGGGAACGATCGGTAACACGTTTGCGAGGGCCGTCGAGCAGGGTTGCGGCTGCATTCGACTGCTCGGCAATATCGGCTGGTCGAAGCCTGGCTGGCCGGACGATCTTGACATCCTCGCGTTCGAGGCAAAGGTGACTGGCGCGGCCAAGCAGTTCCCATGCGTGGTGATGTGCATGTACGATGTCGCCTCCGTCTCAGGCACAGTGATGGTGCATGGCGCCTATGAGACTCACCCGCTCACCTTTTGCGGCAACGTGCTTCGCGAAAATCCATTCTACATCGGGGTCGACGAGTA
>CATPBD010000005.1 GCA_955652265.1 uncultured Gemmatimonadaceae bacterium
GTAAGACGGCTCGACATGTCGCGACTCGTGAGCGACGGCTATCTGCAGGGCCAGGACGTCGATCCCGGAACGGGAGCGATGCGCGGCTACGCCGAAGGTCGAATGGGTTACGAGCAGTACGCGGCCGCGGGTCTGGCGCTGTGGGGATATCGGGCCGAGAAGGCCCTGGATGCGCGGTTGAACGCGCTGCCTGTCAATGTGCTAGGCGTTCCGATCATCGCCGACAGACGCGGCGAGGAGAGAATCACGAGTGAGCCCTACATAATGATGGGAATGGAGACGGGTTGGTATTCACCGGAGCTCCGCGAGCAGGCGTGGCGGGTTTTGGCGGCGCAGGAAGCGCGGTACAAGACGACAGGCACACTCACCATGGTGAGCGAAGACGCCCTGCCCGATCCTCCTTTTTACTTCTATTACTACGATGTCTACCGGCAGGGGCGTGCTTTCGTCGTCGGCGGGCACGCGGGTCAGGGATATGTGGAGAGCCCTCGCTGGATAAGCTCGAAAGCCGCCTTCGCCTGGCATGCTCTTCTTCCGTCTCCCTACACACTCGCGGTGCTGCAGGCCGTTCAGTCTGCAGCCATTCCCCGACGTGGTTGGGGCGCGGGAGTGTACGAAGGGACCCTCCGCCCAACCGGAGACGCGAGTCTCAATACGGCGGCGTTGATCCTCGAAGCAGCCGTCTACAATCTTCGCGGACATCCATTCCTCGCGACTAGCCTCTACTGACGACGGCTAAACGCTACAACGTACTCCGCTGCACGAGTCCCAGCGCGTAGTCGGCCCACCAGGAACCAGCGACGGGTGCTCCGTTGCACGACCCGTCCGATTCACCCGGTGCCTTGATCCACAAATAGGCGTCGACGCGCGGGTCGTCAGTGGTGGTCGTACTGGGCTTTCCAAGGGCGCGCCCTACCGGATTGCACCATTGGTTGTCCGGCGTGGGTCCCAATCCGTTTCGGCTGGTGTCGATGACGAAATGCTTGCCTCCGATGAGATCGGAGACCGCGTTGCCGTACGCGATGCTGTTCGACGTGAACTGGAAATTGGACACGTTGAGCACGAAACCATCCGCCGCGGCGACATTCGCCCGAGTCAGTCTGCTCGCCTGATCGCCCGGCGACTTCCACGCCGAATGACCGCCGTCCAGATAGACGGAAGCGTTCGCTTGGGCCTTGAGAGCGGCGATCGCGTATTGAATGAGGTTGAGGCGCGTCGTCTGATCAGCCGCCGACAGGCAATCCATTTGTGTCAGTGCATCTGGCTCGAGGATCACTACTGCCCTTCGCCCGGCGAGGCCGTCTGCGAAGGCAGCGATCCAGGTTTTGTAGCCGTCTATCGACGCACCACCACCAGAGAGTCCGCTGCAATCGCGCTGCGGGATGTTGTACGCGACAAGTACGGGGACTGCGCCGGCCGCCGCCGCGCTGGTCACCACATTATTCACCGCGGTGAGGATGTCTCCGCTCGAACCATTCATCCACTGAGCCCGTGGTGTGTGCGCGATCTTGTCCATCTGTGCCGCATCCGCGGGTCGGCTCGCACGCCAGGCATCAGCCTGCTGCTTCGCACTGGAGTTGGGATTCACCCAGAACGTCGTGCCGGAGATTGGATTTCCGGCGACAGGAACTGGCGAGATTAGGTTCTCGGAGCAGGCCGCCAGGACGACGAGCGCTGCTGCGATCAGCAGATTTTTTCCAGCCATGCAATTCCTCATATGTGCTTGGGAGCGCGTCGAAATTGAGATCGGTCTCCGCGCGGCCTGACTTGCTTCAGGCTCCAACCAGATAGCCCGGTGCCTGTCCTCTAGGACGGCTAAAAAAAGCTCGCGTAACGCAGGCCGATTATATTCGCGTTGACCACGACCCACCCGTCAACGGAGAACTGCGCCTTGACCATTTGTCGGCCGGCGTTTCCTGGCTTGGCTTTTTTTCTTGTTGCAATTCTCCCGGGCTGCACAACAACCATGACATCGAGACAAGAGCCAATCACGATCGCTATCGTCAACGGACTCGTCTGGACGGGCGAACCGGCGCAGTCACGGGCCGACGCCGTAGCGTTGACCGGCGATCGGATCACAGCGGTGGGCTCGGACCGGGAGATTCGAGCACTCGCGAGTCCATCGACGCGAATCATCGATGCTCGCGGCGGGATGGTGACGCCCGGATTCATCGACTCGCACGTGCATTTCCTGAGCGGCGGGATGAACCTCGCTTCCGTCCAGTTGAGGGATGCGCACACGCCAGCGGAATTCATATCCCGCATCAAAGCCTTCGCCGCGACCGTGCAGCCCGGAACGTGGATCACCGGTGGTGACTGGGATCATCAGAACTGGGGCGGCGAGCTCCCGCAAAGCTCGTGGATCGATTCCGTCACGCCGAGCAATCCAGTCTGGATCAACCGGCTCGATGGGCATATGGCGCTCGCCAACGGTGCGGCCATGCGTGCGGCGAAGGTTCCGTCGACTGGCGGCGATGTCGCGGGCGGAACTATCGTGCGCGACGCATCGGGTCACCCATCAGGAATATTCAAGGACAACGCTCAGGACTTGATCGATGCCGCGGTCCCGGATCCGCCTCCGGCAATGCTCGATCGCGCGCTCGACGCCGCGATGACCTACGTGGCGGAGCGCGGTGTCACTTCCGTTGATCACATGGGCACGTGGTCCGACCTTGCAGTGTTCGAGCGCGCCCACGATGCCGGAAAACTCCGAACCCGAATTTACGCGGCGGTGCCACTCTCCACCTGGGCCAGACTCCGCGATACGGTGGCCGCCCGCGGACACGGTGACTCCTGGCTCCGAATCGGCGCACTGAAGGGATTCGTAGATGGCTCACTCGGCTCCCACACCGCGGCGATGATGCAGCCATTCACCGATGCGCCGCGCGACAGCGGGCTGCTGGTGAACACGCCCGAAGATCTGTACAGCTGGACCTCCAATGCCGACAAGTCGAAGCTGCACGTGATCGTCCACGCGATCGGTGACCGCGCCATCAATCTTCAGCTCAACATTTTCGAGCGGGTCGAGCGCGAGAACGGTCCGCGCGATCGCCGATTCCGGATCGAGCACGCGCAGCACATTGCACCCGCCGACATTCCGCGCTTCGGGCAACTGGGAGTGATACCAAGCATGCAGCCGTACCACGCCATCGACGACGGACGATGGGCGGAGAAAGTGATCGGCCCGGAGCGAGCCAAAACTACCTATGCGTTCCGGTCACTTCGGGATTCGGGCGCGCGGCTCGCATTCGGAAGCGATTGGTTCGTCGCGCCCGCTACGCCTCTGGAAGGGATCTACGCCGCGGTCACCCGGCGCACGCTCGACGACAAACACCCGGATGGGTGGGTGCCAGAACAGAAGATCACCGTTGAGGATGCATTGCGGGCGTACACGACCGGTGGTGCGTACGCGTCGTTCGAGGAGGGAGAGAAGGGCTCGCTCGCACCCGGCAAGCTCGCGGATGTGGTAATCATCGATCGCGATCTCACCCGAATCCCGCCTGAAACGATTCGCGAGGCCCAAATCATGTACACGATTGTCGGCGGTCGAGTGGTCTTCGATCGCGGCACGAAACCCTGAGCGGCACGAGGACCGAGAGCGCATGCCTACGAACAAAGAGTGCACCTTCTATCGCTGGGACTCGATGCGAAAGGAACGAGTCTCCGACATGCTCGAGCGCAGACTGATAACGGGCGACCGCATGATGCTCGCCCACGTGTATCTGAAGAAAGGATGCATCGTTCCAAAACATTCACACGAGAACGAGCAGCTGACCTATATCCTCGAAGGGGCGCTCAAGTTCTGGTTCGGGGAAGACGGGTCGGAGGAGATAACGGTGCGTGCCGGGGAGGTGCTCCTCATTCCCCCGAATGTGCCGCACAAAGCCGAAGCGCTGGAAGAGACATTGGACGTAGATGTCTTCAGTCCGCCGCGGCAGGATTGGCTCGAGAAGAAAGACGACTACCTGAGGCGCTGAACAGTGGACCTGGGTCTCAAGGGCAAAGTCGCGCTCGTGGCAGCGAGCAGCAAAGGGCTCGGTCGAGCAGTGGCGGAGGAGCTCGCGGCGGAGGGTGCGCAGCTGGTGATGTGTGCGCGCGGAAAGGAGGCCCTCGAGCAGACGGCGGATTCGATTCGACAGAAGGCGGGCGTGAAGGTCGTCGCTGTCGCTGCGGATGTGTCGGACTCCGCCGACGCCGCGCGGGTGGTGAAAGCGGCGTTCAATGAATTTGGACGGGTCGACATTCTCGTCAACAACTCAGGAGGGCCACCGGGCGGTCAGTTCGAGAGCTTGACGCAGGAGATGTGGGACGCTGCCGTCCGATTGCTCCTCAAGAGCGCGGTCGAGCTCACACGCGCGGTACTGCCGGGAATGAAGGAACGGCGGTGGGGCAGAATCCTCAATGTCACCTCCATCGCCGCCAAGCAACCCATCGAAGGCTTGATGCTCTCGAATAGCTTGCGCGCCGCCGTGATTGGTTTCGCTCGCACGCTGGCGAGCGAAGTGGCGCCGTTCGGCGTCACGGTGAACAACTTGCTGCCGGGCTACACTCGAACCGATCGCGTCCAGGAGCTTGCGCGCGCCACTGGCGACAAAACGGGGGGCTCGAGCACGGACATCGTCTCGAAGTGGGAGAAGGAGATTCCGATGGGCAGACTGGGAGAGCCGCGCGAGTTCGCCGCGCTCGCGGCCTTTCTCGCCTCCGAGCGGGCGAGCTATATCACCGGCAGCTCAATCGCTGTCGATGGAGGTTGGATCCGCTCGCTGCTCTAACTGATAGGTTGGGAGAGGACCGGCTGCCCGCGTTGATGGTAGAGCGCCGACTCGAGGATCATCCCCGCGGTATTGAGACTCGCGTAGCCCGTTGGCGCCATCGAGCCTTCGTAGACGCCCGCTCCCCAGCCATCGCCGGGAATGGCTGCAGCCTGCACCGCGTTGAATGTCTTTAGAGTGTAGTCCGTCGGGAAAAGCGCGCGCCACGCGAACGCGGCCTTCGAGCTGACCCAGCGCGGATTCATGACAATCGTCCCGTAGCCTGGCCCTTCGACCACGAAGGTATTTCCGCTGTGGTAGACGCTGTAGTAGTAGAAATAGTAGGGAGGATCGGGCATGGCATCCTCCGTGACCATTGTGATGACGCCCTGTTGGTCGTACCGCGCCTGCTGCGCGGCGAGAACGGCTTGTGCCTGGTCGCGCAGAGCGGGGGCGTACCAGCCAATTTCGAGTCCCATCATGATGTACGGCTCGCTGGTCAATCGCGCCGTCCCGCGACTATCGACGAAGACCGTAACGCCGAGGACGTTCTTCGCCTGCGCGTACGCCGTAGCATTCAGGGAATTTGTCGCGCGCTGCGACCACAGCGCGAACCCTCCGGCCGCGTACTGCTCGTACCCGAGTCCGGTTTCGGCATAAGTAACTCTGGCGCCGGTATTGGGATCGACGTTCATTCCTTGCAGCGTTCCTCCGCTGATGAGGCGCGAGAAGTTGAGGCGGTTTACGATCGCGGTTGCCTGCGCGGAATACTGCGGCTGATTGACCGCCAATACACGTAGCCAGATCAACAACCGCCCGATGTCGGTAGTAGACCATCCAAACCCGGTGGCTGATGGCTTGAAGTCGGCACTGGCCATTTGGCCGGTCTGCGAATCGTAAAATCTGTTGAACGCGGCGCCGTCGAAGAGCGGCATCGTCGTGAGCGTCGAGAGAATCTTCCTGATGCGGCCATCGTAGTTAGCGTCGTCGATGACGCCCAGCTCGTGTGCGGAGTACGTCGCACCGATCTGGCTGGCGATGTCCCACACCGTCACGAACTGGAAGGTGTCGTGCGACTTGGCGAGCCCCGTCGATGCCTGGGTGTTGTTCGCGACAAAAGTCCACGCCGTCTGGGCGCCGGCCAGCCATACATCGGTTCCAGGGTTCGGTACCACAGGGGTCCCACCGGAGTTGTCGGGAGCCGTGGAATCCTTGCTGCAGGCTGCGAGCAACGCGACGAGAGCGATTGCGGACCAGTATCGGATCAGGTTGAAACGCTGCACATGATTTCCTTTGTGCGCCGCGAGCGACGCGTGAAGTCAAACATATGAGGCTAATTTCGGGCCAGTTTAGCTCAGTTTTGACACAGTTGAGTTCACGTTTCCGCGGTCAACGGATGAGCTATCCCACTAGCGCGGTCTCCGTCGGGTAAACGCATTCGCAGGTCGTGCCATCATCTCACGGACGCGCGATGGAGAGAGCTGGTGAATGCAACTTCGGGGGCTCTTGCCCTGCAACCATATATTAGCCTGACGATGAATCTTTACGGGCGCCGCAAACGAGGCGGGGAGGAGCGACAACCTTGGCGAAGACCTCAACTGGTAAAAGCGACGTAGTGGTTCGCCAGGTAGCGGCCGCTTGCGGGGCAAACTTCAACCATTCTGGCGCTGGCGCTATCTAAGGTTGAGGCCACTCACGCTCCAGAGGATAACCCGCCCATGAGATCGATCTCTTTCACCACACTCGCAATTGCCGTCCTCGCTTACCCGTTCGCACTCAGCGGACAGGACGACGGCCACACGCAGCGCTGGCTGCAAAACTGTCAAAAC
>CATPBD010000006.1 GCA_955652265.1 uncultured Gemmatimonadaceae bacterium
CCGGTTCGCGCCGAAGGTGTTCGTCTCCAGAACCTCCGCGCCGGCCTTTCGATACGCCTTGTGAACGTCGCGCACGAGATCGGGTGCGCGCAGGTTCAGCTCGTCGTAGCACTGGTTGATGAACACGCCCTTGTTGTACAGTTGCGTGCCCATCGCGCCATCGAACACGATGACCTGTTGCGGGTCGAGCAGCCGGGCGATCAACGGATTGTCAGGCAACCGCTGCCTCGGCTTCAGTCGAAGCATCGGCTGCCGAGCCGCGCACCGCGTAATACTTGGCCTCCGGATGATGGATAATCACCGCGACCGTGGATTGCTCCGGAAGAAGCTGGAATGCCTCGGTGAGCTCCATGCCCAGCGCTTCCCTGGCGGGAAGGAGCTTGAACACCGTGGCGTGGTCGTCGAGATCTGGACACGCGCCGTAGCCCCACGAGTATCGCTTTCCACTCGGAACTCCCAGCTCCTTCTTGATCCGGCGATGCGACCACTCGGCCACCGCTTCGGCCGATTCGACGGAGAGGCCATGCGAGTAGAACGCTTCGGTGTACTCGTTCTTTCCCTGGAGCTCCTCGAATCTCTTCGTCGCTTCGTTTCCCACTGTCACGATCTGAAGTGGTACGACGTCAACGTCGCCCGAGTCGACGCTTCTGATGTAATCGGCGAGACAGAGACGCTCGCGCCCGACCATCCGTGGGAAATGGAAGCGCGCGATCTCACGCAGCGACCCGCCGTCGCTCGAATACGCCGCGGGATCATAGATGATCACGTCGTTTCCCTGAGACTGAGCAGGGAAATATCCGTACACGACTTGGGGCTTGATCCACCCATTTTTCTTCGCGTCTTTCTTGAGGCGCGCGAGCACTGGCTCGAACTCGTTCTTCACCGTCGAGTGGTATTGCTCGCCGGAACCACGCGCACCCCACTGCAGGCGATAGAGCTCGTCGAGGTCGAGCAAATCGAAGATCTCGTCGATGGGGACGTCGCGAATCACTCGCGTCCCCCAGAACGGCGGTGACGGCAGGGGATTATTCGCGACCACTTCGCTGCGCTGCCCAGCGGCGTCGCCGACCGCGATGTCCTTTCCAACTTTCGTGCGCAAAAACACGTCGTTCCGGGCATCGTCGAGGTTCTTGACGACGAACAGCCCGCGCCTCTTGGGATCCTGAAGCACATCCATCGTCTCCAGTCCCTCGAACGCATCCTTGCAGTAGAAAACGCCGGAGTCGTACGGACGCTCTCCTTCCACGAACATCGCGCGACGTCCGAAGCGGCGATTGATCGCGGCGCCGCCGATCAGCACTGGAATTTGCATCTTGCGCTTGTCCAGCTCCTGTACGCAAAGAGGCATCTGCTTCGATGTCGACACGAGCAGCGCGCTCAAGCCGATAGCATCAGCGCCGACTTCGACCGCCTTGTCGAGGATCGTATTGACCGGAACCTGCTTGCCGAGGTCGAATACGGTGTAGCCGTTGTTGGAAAGAATTGTGTTGACGAGTGATTTCCCGATGTCGTGCACGTCGCCGTACACCGTCGCCAGCACGACTTTCCCCTTGGTGTATCCCTCGGCTTTCTCGAGGAACTGCTCGAGATGCTTGACGGCTTTTTTCATGACTTCTGCGGACTGTAGAACGAAGGGCAGAATCAGCTCACCAGCGCCGAATTTGTCGCCGACCTCTTTCATCGCCGGAAGCAGGATCTCGTTGAGAACGCGTACCGGATTCTCCTGGACACCGGCCGCATCGAGCTCGTTCTCGATGCCCTCCTTTTTGCGATGCAGAATCATCCAGTGGACCTTCTGCTCGGGTGTCATCCCGGCGGTCGGGTCCTCCTTCTCGACCTGAGCCGAGGCACCGGAGCCACCCACATTGGCGAAGTACTCGATGAAACGTTGTAGGGCAGTCGGAGTTTTGTTGAACACTAAGTCGTCGGCCATCTCGCGCTCTTCTGTCGAGATCTCGGCGTAAGGCCGGATGTGCGCGGGGTTGACGATCGCGGCGTCGAGGCCCGCCTGCACGCAGTGGTGCAGGAACACCGAGTTGAGAACGCTGCGCGCGTCCGGAGTCAGACCGAAGCTGACATTTGAAACGCCAAGTATGGTCGAGACGCCCGGAAGCTCGCGCTTGATGAGACGGATTCCTTCGACGGTCTCCTTGCCGGAATCGATCCACTCCGCGTCGCCGGTCGCCAGCGTGAAGGTGAGGGCGTCGTAGATCAGATCTTCAGGCGCCAGTCCATACTCACCAACCACGATATCGTAGATCTTTTTGGCGACCTCGAGCTTACGCTCGCGCGTCTTCGCCATGCCGATCTCGTCGATCGTGAGTGCGATTACGGCCGCTCCGTGCTTCTTCACCAGCGGGACGACCGCATCGATGCGCTTGCGGCCGTTCTCCATGTTGATGGAGTTGACGATTCCGCGGCCAGGGACGTGCTCGAGCGCGGCTTCGATGACATTCGCCTCTGTCGAGTCGATGACGAGCGGCGTCTCGACGCTCATCGACAACAGCTTCACGACCTTCGACATCTGCTCGGCTTCGTCGGCGCGCTCGGTGAGAGCGACGCAGACGTCGAGCACGTGTGCGCCCGAATCCACCTGCTCGCGTGCGACCTCGAGGATTCCCTCGTAGTCGTCGGCGAGAAGCAGGCGCTTCACCTTGCGGGATCCTTGCGAGTTGACCCGCTCCCCCACGAGGAGCGGAGGAGGATCCTGGTGCAGCGTGATAGCGCGCATCGCCGAGCTGACTCGCGGGACGTGCTGAGCGCGATTGACGGGTTTCGCCGCGTTCTCCGCTTCGCGAACCGCTTTGACGATCGCCGTGAGATGTTCCGGAGTGGTACCGCAACAGCCGCCGACGATCCGGACACCGAAATCTTTTACGAACTCGGACAGCGCCGTCGCCATCGGCTGTGGCTCGAGTGGATACACGGCTTCGCCAACGCCGGTATTGAGAGGGAGACCGGCGTTCGGGATCACTGACAGTGGCAGCGTTGCGTGCTCGGAGAGGTATCTCACCGGCTCCCGCATGTGCTCCGGGCCTGTCGAGCAGTTGAGTCCGATGACGTCGACTTTGAGCGCTTCGAGCGTCGTCATCGCGCTGGCGATGTCGGTGCCGAGTAGCATCCGGCCGCTCACGTCGAGCGTCACCTGCGTCTGGATAGGGATGCGGCGACCGATCTCGGCGAACAATCGCTCGATCCCCGCTACGGCTGCCTTCACTTCGAGAATGTCCTGCGACGTCTCGATCAGAAGAAGGTCGACTCCA
Organism: uncultured Gemmatimonadaceae bacterium; assembly: GCA_955652265.1. Classification (GTDB taxonomy): domain Bacteria; phylum Gemmatimonadota; class Gemmatimonadetes; order Gemmatimonadales; family Gemmatimonadaceae; genus UBA4720. Next base: position 3,264 of record CATPBD010000006.1, read on the forward strand.
CCCTCGACGAGGTATTTGGCTTGCTCGTAGTAGTTGTCGGCGAGCTCCTCGTAGGTAATTCGGGACAACACCGGATCGGAGCTGGAGGGCAGCATTCCCGTGGGACCCATCGATGCAGCCACGAAGCGGGGCCGATCCGGCGTGGAGTACTTATCCGCCGCCGCACGGGCGAGCTTCGCGGCGGTGACGTTGATCTCGCGGACCTTGTCGCCCAATCCCCACTCGTGTAGGCGCCGCGGTGTTGACTGGAACGTGCACGTCTCCACGACATCGCAGCCCACTTCGAGGAACGACTCGTGGATCGCCCGGATGACGTCTGGACGAGTGAGAACGAGATTGTCGTTGCACCCCTCCAGCGCCTTTCCGCCAAAATCCTCGGCGCTCAGGTTGTAGCGCTGGATGTTCGTACCCATCGCGCCGTCGTACACCAGCACTCGGCGCTTGAGCTCGTCTAGGTATCGCGATTCTGGGGTTGTGTCGCTCATTTCACCATTGATCTGTCCACTCTTTCGGGAGGAACCCAATCGCTTTTCGAGCCGCTAACCTCGCACCGGCCGGAAAACGAAAAAGCCCGCGCATAGGCGCCGGGCGAGCGCTTTAGCGATTTGTTTAACGTGGCCGCAAGTTGCCTTAAATCGCCACGGATTCA
>CATPBD010000007.1 GCA_955652265.1 uncultured Gemmatimonadaceae bacterium
CAGTGATGCAGTGCGATCACTGATCGCGGAGCTCGTCAAACGGCGCGTCGCCATCACATCGACGCTCACGATTTTCGAGACCTTCGTTCCCGGGCGCGCGCTGCCGCCGGGGTTGGATGTGCTCGAGCCGCAGCTCCGCGCACAGTTCGAGCAGCGTCATGCGGCGACGGCAGCCAATGCGACTTCCACGTACGGTGCGCTCTTCGCAAAGGCGCGCGCAATGGAGCTGGCATTCGCGCGTGCCGGTGGACTGTTGCTCGCGGGCACGGACCCCACCGGTGGCGGCGGCGTCATCCCCGGCTACTCGAACCAGCACGAGCTGGAGTTGCTCGTCGAGAGCGGCTTCACGCCGCTGGAGGCGATTCGCATCGGCACATTGAATGGCGCGACATTTCTTGGGCGCGCCGATCGCGCGGGTTCGATCGCTGTGGGAAAGGACGCGGACCTCGTGGTGGTCGCCGGGGATCCAGCGACGCGCATCGCCGATGTGCGAAATGTGCAAATCGTGTTCAAGCAAGGGATCGGGTACGACCCCGCGAAGCTGGTCGAATCGGTGAAGGGCAAGGTCGGTCTCTTCTAGCGAGGTTCCCCGCCCAAGCAATCAATCACAGGGAGGTGTATGAAGGTCGAAGTCGTGAAACAACCGGAGCTCCGTCTCGCGAGCGTCAGGCACGTTGGATCCTACATGCGCATCCCCGAGGCATTCCAACGTCTGAATGAGATCGTCACAGCGGCGGATTTAAGCGATCGCGACACGACGTTGGTCGGCATCTATCACGATGATCCGTCCACCACGCCGGAGAAAAAACTTCGATCAGACGCGGCAATCACGATTCCGGGGAAGACGAAGCTGCCGCCTGGCTTGACGGAGCTCGTGATCCCCGCTGGTCGCTACGCCCATTCGACGCACGTCGGTCCGTACACAGGGCTCGGCGAGGTGTGGGGTCATCTCAGGAACGAATGGCTGCCACGGAGTGGTGAGGGGCTGGGTGATGGAATGAGCTATGAGATGTATCGCAATACTCCGATGAACGCGAAGCCGCACGAGCTCGTGACGGATGTCTACCTTCCATTGAAATAGAACGAGGCCGTTCTAAAGAGCTACACGTGGGTGCGAAACGAATCTCCCTTCAGCCGTAGGGATTCAAGAGACCCCTCCAGATTAGAGAAAGGATGCGCTAGCGATCATTGTCGGACGACCGCCTTGATCCAGTCGGCTGCCTGTACCCGCGCCACCAGAATCAGATTGTTCGAACCATCGGGCTTGAACACGGAAGCCTCGCCTTCCTTGCTGGCGAACCAGTCTTCGCCGAATGCGTCGAGGATGTTCGGCTTGTGCGTAACAATCAGGGTGTTGACGCCCGGTTCCGGCACTGCGCTCGCCATTGCCTTTAGCGCTTTGGCGCGCCGCGCGTTTTCGACAGGCGAGACAACCAGCCCTCCCTCTGTCAGATCTGGAGTGGTTGTCACACTCTTCCCACTCACGAGCTTCGCGGTTTCCGTCGCCCGATTGAATTCGCTGGAATAGACTTGCCCCAGAGGGATGCCAAGTACCCGAAAGGAATTTCCGACTCGCGTCGCGATCTCTCGTCCTTGCGGGCTCAGGAGACGCTGCGACGCGATGTTGTCCCGATGAAGGGGATCGGTGTCCGCCTGGTTGGGATTGGTCGCACCGTGACGGAGCACAATTACATAGCCGCCCTGTTTCATGGCGGTAACCAGTCTATTGAGATCTACGGAACCCAGGACCTCGAGGTGCCCGATCATTCCCATCTTCTCATGCGATCCGCTATCGATCGGGCAGTACACCTCGTACGTACCAGGCGGCAGCGTGAGTCGAAGCGTGCTGCTGCCGCCGACCTTGATCGGATCCAACTCCTTTTCAAGTCCCTGTCCTTCGATCTCGAACGCGTGCGCCATTGTCCCGCCGTTCGTGACGGTAAACTCGACTTCGCCAGCGGGAACGGTTAGTCGCGAGAGATCGAGCTTCCACTCCGACAGACGAACGCCTACAGGTGATGTGTCGTCGCGCCGAGCAGCGGGCATCACCGCCGCCGAGCTCGAGTAAGCGCCTGAATTCGTTGCGGCTTCGGCGCCCTGACCCTTGGCGTACGCCGCAACGCCCGTCAGAAGCACGGCGCAAAGTGCAGGGCCAATTCTATGGCGTGAAGTGATCATGCTGGAGCGGCTCAGTTGGCGGAAACTCATTGAAGGATCCTCGCGATGCGGTAGTAGTGTCAATCGTGTTTCTGTACCTCATAGACCCCTCGATGCGAAGAATTATTCCCGCGAGTGCCTGCGCAGCGGACCACACCGGAAGGAATAAATGGAGGCACGATCGAGTCTGACAGTGCATGGAGACTCGATAGATGTTCAACGAACCTGGCCTTTTACACGCGCTGCTTTTCGTATTGGTTGTCAGCGCGCTGTATGCGCTCCGTAAGCGCCTTCCTGGCACGCAGTTCGGCCGCGGCCGAGATAAGTTCGAATGGCCGGACGCGCAGCGGCGACGACGTCAGCTGATCGCGCTCGAATGCACGGAGCTTGCGCTCGCCGGCGTTTTTTTTCTCGTTGGCGGCGCGAAATTGGTTGGCAGCCACGATATGGTCGAGCTATTTCGCAGTATCGGGGTCGGCCAATGGCTTCGATACGCGACGGGAGTATTGGAAGTCGTTGGTGCCGCGTTCATGGTAATTCCTTTCGCTTCGGGCGCGTCGGCCGTCGCGCTCGGCGGCGTCATGATCTCGGCCACGCTCATCGAGCTGTTCGTGTTGCGACGACCCCCAATTGCAGCCATGGCCTGCCTTAGCGCTCACCCCTACGTCGCCGGGAGTCGTCTGCTCCCCCGGGCTGGGAGCGTGCAGGCTTTCACTCCGCCGACGATGGAGCCGACGACGATGGAGCCGACGATGATGGAGCCGACGACGATGGAGCCGACGACGACGGAGCAAACGCCAGCAGATCCGCCCACGATGGAACCAGTGGATCCGCCGGCGGAAGTGCTCACCTGTGTAGTCACTGCTGACGGCATCGATCCGGCCGCTACTGTACGACCACCTTGCCCTGCATGAAGGGATGAATGTGGCAGGTATATGTGAACGTGCCAGCGGTGTCGAAAGTTCGCGTGACCGACGCATTCGCGTTGACGCCCGTGATATCCGCGGGTGCCCCGGTGGCACTATCGAAGAAGATGTTGTGTCCGACTGACCCGAACGCAAATGTCACCGTGTGTCC
>CATPBD010000008.1 GCA_955652265.1 uncultured Gemmatimonadaceae bacterium
GAGCGTTTCCATGCCGGGCGGCGGCGAGTACCAACTCTTTGCATACTCTGACCAGGGCGGTGGGGGAATTCGTCCGACTAACCCATCCGAGACGCCGGGCAGCAGCTTTACCGTACACGTCGCGGACACGCGAGCCTCATTCGAGAAAGCGTTGCGCGAAGGAGCCGAGGCGGTGGTCCCGCCCACGCAAGTGATGCCGGGCGTGACGATCGCCGTCGTACGGGCGCCCGGCGGGGTTCCGGTCGGCTTCTCGGGTCCATAGTCACTGGCGCGCCTCCCGACAATGCTCGATGCTGCCGACCTCGAAGCACCGGTCATTGTACTTCCAGAATCATAAACCTACTTGCTACGCTCCTGCCGTGGCGGCAAGCTCGTTCGACTCGGCTGTCGTCGGATCGATCGTCGTCGCTACCTCGAGCACGCGATCAGCGGGGAATCCTCCGAGTTTCGCGTGCTCACGAATTATGTCGGCGTTGGGGGCGATGTACACACAGGTGATCTTGTCCTCGGTGACGAAGCTCTGTACCCACTGAATGCTGGGACCGAGCTTCTGCAGTACGGCGCAGGAGCGCTGCGAGATGCCCTTCAACTCCGCGGGAGACAAAGCCGCCGCGTTCGGGATCTCGCGTTCGATTATGTATTTCGGCATTGGCGTTATCCAGTCAGCTGTAGAGTTGCACTAGTGGACCATCGTGGCCACGGCGGTGGTGTGCTCGCACGTAACTCGTGGGTTCCAGTTGGCGAACATGCCACTCGGGTTCTCCTTCCACACCCACGCGTGGAGGCCCCAGAGCTGAAATGTGTCGTTCTGCTTGAACTCCTGGCCGAACAGTACCGGCGGCGCAGCGCTGCGGCCGTGGAAGGTGTACGGAATGATGTACTCCACGGCCACCAGCCGCAGTCGGCCGTTCTGTTCGGGCTCGTAGAGCAGGAGCTGCGGCTTCTCCACGCTTACTGATCCGTCGATAAGACCGACGTTGCCGTAATGAAAGCCCATTCCGCCGGCGCCGGCCGGATCCGTCATGCATGCTGTGATTTGGGCCGACCACCCAGCGGCAGTTGCGTTCTCGAACCTCTGGAACGGCGCCGTCACCTGGCGGAGCGTGGCTAGATCCTTGTTCACGTCTGCCCCGAACGACTGACTTGCCGCCGCTTGCGGCTGAAGGCGCGCGGCCGTTTCGGTGGGGATCTGCTCGCCGCGGCATCCGCCGAGCAGTGCGATTCCGGCAAGTAGGTGTAATGTTCGTGTCATTGTGCCCTCGCGTTATGGAAGTGATCTTCTACCCACGCGCAACATTAGGTGGAAGCGATTAACTGCTCCTTGCACTCGGAGTTAGCCAGGAATTAGCGGGCGGACGAGAGACGATGATCACGGTCCAATTGCTCGGGGGCGCGTCCCTGCGTTCCGGAGATGCTCCCCTAAGTGGCCCACCAGCCCAGCGTCACCGAATCGCGCTTTTGACGCTCATCGTTGCTGCCTGGCCGCAGCCGCTCTCCCGCGACCGGGCGATGGCACTCCTCTGGCCTGAGCGGGACTTGCCCAACGCCCGTCGACTGCTCAACCTCGCGGTGCACGTCCTGCGCTCGGCGCTTGGTGAAGGCGCAATCGCGTCTACGGGCGACGGACTTCTGCTGAATCCATCCCGCCTGAACTGCGATTTGCACGAGTTGCGCGCCGCGATCGCGGCGGACGCGTCCGAGCGCGTTGTCAGGCTGTACACGGGGTCGCTGCTGGATGGATTTCATCTCGACGACTCAACCGATTTCGGCTACTGGCTCGATGAGCGTCGAAGCGAGCTCGCCCACGCGTACACGGGCGCACTGCTCGCGCTCGCGGAGCGCCAGGAACAATCCGGCGACGTGCATGGCAGGGTGGGTACCTGCCTCCGGTTGGCGGCAAGCGACCCACATTCGGGCGTTTATGCGCAAGCGTTGATGCGTGCCCTCGACGCCGCGGGCGACCGGGCCGGTGCGGTTCACCATGCCAGCGAGCATGCAACCCGTCGGCGCGTAGAGCTCGATCTCGATCCGGACCAGGAAGTGGTTACGTTGGCGAAACAGCTACGCGACGCACCGGCGAGGCGCCTGCCCGCACCGAGTGCAGCTGGCGGCGCCCGATCCCCATCTGTCGCCGTGCTGCCATTTCTCAACCTGAGCGCGGACGCGGCGAACGAGTATTTCGCGGACGGGATCACGGAGGATGTCATTGCGCATCTGTCGAAGATTCACGCGCTCAGGGTGATCTCCCGAACTTCGGTGATGCCGTTCAAGCAGCGACAACACAGCCTGAGGGAGATCGGGAGGACAATTGGCGCAACTACTTTGCTCGATGGAAGCGTTCGGCACCTCGGAGACCGTGTGCGCGTCGTCGCGAAACTCATCGATGTCCAGACGGACCAGCACCTGTGGGCCGAGACGTACGACAGGCAGCTGACTGACATCTTCGCGATCCAGACAGATGTCGCTCTTCACATTGCTGCCGCACTCAAGGCAGAGCTATCGCGAGATGAGCAAACCCGCGTGCGGAAGGAACCGACGAAAGACTTGCAAGCCTACCAACTCTTTCTTCAGGGCCGGGAGTGGTTCATCAAGTACACCCCGGACGCATACGTGCGCGCGATCGAGTATTTCGATCGCGCGATCGCACGTGACCCCTCGTTCGCCCTCGCTTGCGCGAACCTGGCAATGGCGTACACCGAGTTGGCCGAGGGCGGCGCGATGGAGCCCGACGTTGCATATCAACGCGCGGCGGAAGCTGCGGCGAATGCGCTTAGGCTCGACCCCGAGTTGGGCGAAGCGCACTGCACGATGGGGTACCTGAAGGGAGTGCGCGAGTTCGACTGGTCTGGTGCGGAGCGGGAGTTCAAGCGCGCATTGGAGCTGAGCCCGAGCGGATCTGACGCTTATGATTATTACGGACGCCTCTGCGCGGGACTCGAGCGCTACGACGAGGCCATCGCACTTCAGCATCGCGCCCACGAGCTAGACCCTCTGGCTCACCGAATGGATTTCGTGACGACACTATTGCGCGCCGGGCGGTACGAGCAGGCTGTTGTTCAGGCTAAGGATGCCGTAGACCTCGACCCTAGTTATGATCGCGCGCGGGCTACACTTGGGTGGGCTTACTTCCTCAGCGGAAGGCAAAGTGAAGGTTTGGTCGAACTGGAGACCGCGGTTTCAGTCTCCGGGAGAAACACGTTGTGGCTGGGCCAGCTCGGAGAGGCCTATGCAATGGCTGGCCACGCGGAGAAGGCGCGCGACATACTGCGAGAGCTTGAAAAGCGGGCGAAGACCAGCTTCGTCTCGCCCTATCATTTCACATATGTCTACACGGGCCTCGGCGACTCCGACCGGGCAATGGACTGGCTGGAGCGTGCGGTGGCAGAACGCACCGGGCCGGCATACACCATCAAGGGGTCGTTCCTGTTAGCACCCCTGCAGGCGCATCCCAGATTTCACGCTTTGCTCCGGCAGATGAAACTGGAGAGTAACGCGTTTCCCGATCCCTGATCCGATTAGGCCTGCGTCCACAGGTCGGATCCGGCTGCGCCGCGATGATGCTAACGTACCTGGAGTCGACCCAAGGCTTAATTAAAGGAAGTGGAAATGGCAGACGTCACGATCGAAGTTCGCAAGAATGGTCCCTACAGAGTGCACGGCGATGTGAATCTCGTCGATCACGATGGCAATCCGATTCCCGTTCCAGAGGGCAGAAGGAAGGTCAGTCCGGAAGGCAACACTTGGATCTCGCTCTGTCGGTGCGGTGGTTCAGTTATAAAGCCGTTCTGCGA
>CATPBD010000009.1 GCA_955652265.1 uncultured Gemmatimonadaceae bacterium
GAGTGAGCGAATGCGCGTTGTGTAATCAATGACCGTCTCCCACTCGCGCTCGAGACGCGCGCACAACAGCGGCGGCAGAGCCGACCCGTCCCAGAGGCGCGCGCTTCGCAGTTGCGTCGGCAACTCCTGGATCCGCGCCAGCGGTACGCCGTGACTGGCCAAGAGCCCTTTGATTCGATTCGTGTGCCGGCCGCGATCGCGCCGGGCGAACAAGAGCTCGCGATGCACCTGACGCCGGTCTTCTGCCGCGAGTGTCGGCACGTTGACGACACTCCACACCCTGCGCTCGCCGGCGTCCGCTCGGAGCAACATCGTCACGAGCTTGCAGGCGTCGAGACGATCTGTCTTCGTCCGCCGCCGGCGGCGATTCACTTCGATGCTCGAGGAATCGACGATGCTGTTGGCGATTCCTCGGCTGGCCAAATAGCGATGGAGCCAGAACCCGTCGCGCCCCGCTTCGTAGCAACTCCGGACCGGCGCTGTGGCGGCCAGAGCGAAATGGGTTTTCGCGCGGGCGAGTTCCGCCTCGAGCGTCTTGAGCGTGCGCGCCGGCATGGTGCGCACCAGCGGAGTCTGGTCGACTCGCGTGGTCATCGCAAGTTTCCACTCCGTGTTGCCCAGCTCAAAGGCAAGATATAAAGTAGAGGGAACATGTGGGCGGGTCGCTGCTGGTAGCATGGGCTTCTCCTTACGTGATGGTTTGGAGGAAGCCAGAACAGTGGCGGCCCGTCTGCGTGATCCGCCAGTTCCTACATAAGTTCTGATAAGCGTGCGGAACTCGACTACAGACGCTAACGTCGGACAAATTGGGCTCGCCGTAACGCTTCACTAGGGCGACCGCTCTACACACCCACAAAACAAGAGACCCGTGTTGTTTGGCACGGGTCTCTTTTCATTTGTACCTTAATGGCGTGAGACCGCTAAAACAGGTTGCGGCTTTTTTTCGAGACCCACGGTCGCAACGATGGCTCCTCGTTGCGTACGTCTCTGCCGCGCTGATCGTCACGATTCAGCGCGGTGTTTTTGCGTTCCCGAACGATTATGCGATTTTCCGCGCATCATTCTGGAATCTGATCGCGGGACGTGATCTGTATGTGCTCCGGCTCGATCAGGCCCACGACTATTTCAAGTACTCTCCGACATTTGCGCTGCTGTTCGCTCCCTTTGCGGTGCTCCCCTTCGTCGTCGGGCTCTTTTGCTGGAACGTCGTCAACGCGCTCGCAGTTTTCTTCGCGCTTAGGTTGCTGCTTCCGCGCGATCAGGTGGGACTCGCTCAGACGCTCGCCTTTCTGCCGACGTTGCGCTCCATGCAGTCCGCGCAGAGCAACGCGCTGGTCGCGGCATTGATAATCTTCGCGTTCGTCAGCTTCGAACGGGGATGGCTGTGGCGTGGCGCAATTGCAGTCGCTGTCGGCGCTGTCACCAAAATATTCCCGCTGGCCGCGCTCAGCTTCGCTCTGCCGCGGGCGGACCGCCTGCGCGCAATACTGATTTCCGTGCTCGCGATGCTCTTGCTGGTCGCGCTGCCTTTGGTCGTCGTCTCACCATCCGCGCTTGCCGCTCAGTACCGGTCGTGGAGCGCGCTCGAAAAAGTCGATGCGACTTTGCTTGGCTCGAGCGTGATGGGACTTTTCCGCGATGCAGGTCTGGCCTGGCCGGCGTGGCCAATCCAACTGATCGGATGTGCAGTTGTTCTGGCTGTGCTGATAGCCAGAATGGGAGATTGGAGCGACCGGGAGCTACGACTCCAGTTCCTTGGATTCGTGCTGGTGTTCTGCGTTCTGTTCAATCACCGCGCGGAGCGACAGTCGGCCGTCATCGCGATATGCGGAATGGTGATCTGGTACCTGGCTTCGCCACGCAGTGGATGGAGAACCGCCGTGTTCGTTATCGTCTACGCTCTGGTCGGGATTAGCGGCGCGGACCTGGTCCCACACGCGATCAAGCGCCTTCTGGTGCATCAAATCCGTTTCCCGATTCCGCTGACAATACTTTGGCTAGCGATGCTTAGCGACCTCTCCGTTCCGCGCAGCGCGCGACGCCCGATCGCCGAAACCGCCTAGCTCGATTTCACAGCGCGAGAGCAAGGCGCGAAGTTCGCTGGAGCAGAGAACTCTCAGCTCTTCCTCTCTCTGCCACGTATACGGATCGTGCTCAGAAAGATCGGAGTCGGCATATCCCGGATGCGTCATCAACTCGCTCGTTCCCGCGGGAAGTTTGGGAATCAATGCAAACAGTCTGGCAGCGAAGGCTCCTCCCCCCTGCAAGGATATTCCGAAGAAATGATTGGTGGAGTCGTCACTCGCGCTCCGACGGGATAGGCTCGTGCACGCGAGAAGCGCGATTTTCTTCAGGGTCGCTCGCCAATCCTTCGCGTTTGCCCATAGTGGCTCGGAGGGAACGCGCACTCTCGAAACACCGCGCGAGACGGCGGCTTGGTGCACCGAAGGCGACAACGCGGGGTGAGCGTGTACGTGCCTATGGCTGTCCAGGTGCGTCGGCGGAAAGCCTGCCCCGGTCATTCGATCGATTTGCGCCGCGCATTCGCGTTCTACGTCGACGGCGCTCACAAGGCCGAGACTGGCGCGAGCCATCAGTACGGGCATGGGATAGAA
>CATPBD010000010.1 GCA_955652265.1 uncultured Gemmatimonadaceae bacterium
CGTTCTCAAATGGACTTTTTTGTCGCTCCACCTGCTGTCCCGACCAAGCTATTACCCGCACAAAACAGTAGTAGCTCTCCACCCCTCAGCCAGCGCTATACATTCGATCTATTCGTCATCGGGAAGTCGAATGAGTTGGCCACAGCTGCAGCTCTTACTGTAAGTCAGGCTCCAGGAAGAGTTTACAACCCTCTATTCATTTACGGTGACACTGGGCTTGGCAAAACGCATCTAATGCAAGCGGTTGCACACGAAACGCTTCAGCGTAACCCCAACACTCGCATCACTTATGTAGGCACCGAGCAGTTTATGAACGAGCTCATAAGCTCGATTCTCGACCGTACTGGAGCAGAATTTCGCCGACGTTATCGCGAAACCGATCTACTGCTCATCGATGATGTTCATTTCCTCAAGGGAAGGAAGGAAACAACTCAGGAAGAATTCTTCCACACCTTCAATGCCTTATATGAGGCAGGTCGCCAGATCGTACTGACCAGTGATCGCCCTCCTTCAGAAATTGCAGGTCTCGAGGCAAGGCTCATCAGTCGCTTTCAGTGGGGCATGGTTGCGGATATTAGCCTGCCTGATTTTGAGCATCGCGTCGCCATTCTAAAACAGAAAGCACAGATTGACCGGCTCGAACTAACAATCCCTGACGATGTAATCCACTTCATCGCCGAGCATGTTCGCTCCAACGTCAGAGAGCTCGAAGGATCTATAATCAAGCTTCTCGCTTATGCGTCACTAAAACACAAAGACATTACTGTCGAAGTTGCTCGAGAGGCGCTTAGGGATAAGCTCCGAGCAATTGAGGGCCTCGAGCCTGATGCCAATGGCAAACTCACCATTCTCACCATCCAGCAGGTAGTCGCAAAAGAATGGGGAGTAACCGTTGACGGTCTTCGCTCCAAGACGAGAACCAAGACTCTTACCATCCCTCGTCAGATTGCCATGTACCTTGCCAGAGAGCTGCTTGCTACACAACTCGTGGAAATCGGAAATGCATTTGGCGGTCGCGACCATTCAACCGTGATCCACAGCATCGATAAAGTTCACGAAGCTGTTACCGAAGATCCTCAGCTCAAGACCCGCATCAATCGACTCCGCGCAATGTTGGAAACCTTCACCTCACTATCAAACCGTGTGGAAAGGACTACAGTATCCTAAGCCCAATGTCGACAACACCTATCCACTCTTGTTACCAACATCCTATCGCACATTAACCAACGTAGCGGAAATTACGTCCCCCTCATAACTTAGACCCAACTCAACATTGGTCCACAGCACCTACTATAGCTACTAGTTTAAATCTCTTTGAAAGACACCATTAGTACGTCACCCGAAATCCACAGAGGGAAGGGGATGCGCTTCACGATCTCGCGCGAGAAACTTCAAGAGGGTCTTGCAGCTGTAGCTGCTAGTATCCCGGCGAAGACAACATTGCCTGTGTTGGCGAATATTTTGCTCGAGACAACGGATAAAGGGATTAAACTGTCCGGGACAGACTTGGATATTGCTGTTAGCACGGAAGTAATGGCGGATGTCGATGTTGCTGGAGCAGTTACAGTTCCCGCGAAAAAGTTAAGTGAAATTGCGCGCGAACTTCCACCTGCTCCTGTAAAGATCGGTGCCGTCGGTGAGCAGAGAATTATACTCGAATGTGGCCGGTCTCGGTTTAAACTCTTGGGCCTTCCCCGAGATGAATTTCCCACGTTTCCGTCAGTCCGGTTTAATGAAAGTTGGAGGATCCGGTCGGGAGATCTGCAGCAATTGATTTCTCATACTTCGTTTGCTGTATCCGCTGAGGAAAGCCGTCCGATTCTGAATGGCGTCTTGTGGGAGTTGAGACCTGATAAAATGCGGATGGTGGCAACCAACGGACATCGATTGGCAAAGATGGACATTCCGATCGACTCAGCTAATGCACCTGCTAGTGATCTGATTGTTCCACCAAAAGCGCTGGAACAAATACGGCGGCTATTTCCCGCTGAAGAAGAACTGGAGATTGCCCGCGGGGATAATCATATCGGGTTTCGGTCACCATTTACGGCGGTTTTCACCCGTCTTATCGAGGGCCCATACCCGAATTATGAACAGGTTATTCCGAAGGACAATGACAAGGTAGCCGTTGCTGATAAGGTGGCTTTGGCAAGCGCACTAAAGCGCATGTCAGTGATCGCTTCGGACCAGACGCATCGAATCCGACTGTCCTTCAATTCTGGGATGTTGAAATTCAGTGTACAAACTCCGGATCTTGGTGAAGCCCAGGACGAACTTCCAATCCGATATACAGGGGATCAGCTCGATATTGGTTTTAATGCAAGCTATCTGCTCGAGATTCTGCGCTATATCCCTACCGATGAAGTACGAATGACGTTCAAGGCACCGGAAAGAGCTGCGACGATAGAACCGGAGGGCTGGAAAGATCCGGCATCGTACATGTGCCTCGTGATGCCGCTGCGTCTCGTGGATTAGGGCACGATTCTGAAATCCTGCTTTGAATCCTGCTTGAACCGGAACTGTTTCGCTGATGTTGTCACTCCGAGATTCAAGACCTGATCGACTGCTAGACGTATAATTCGACCAGTTGTCGGGTCGAGGTAATAAAATGCTGTTCCAGTTCCGATTGCATCGACCAACACGCGATGCTGCTGTAGTCCTCCCTCCCCTATCGCGTGGATTGTATCAGCTCTCAGAACTAGCAACGCTCGGCGACCCTCAAACGACACCTCTCCCGAGACCACGTACGATCTGGTAGTGTGTGTAGATGTTGGTACTCCGCCCTGACAACCCTTAACATCTGCTGAGTCTTTCCAGCCTGCTCCTGCCGAGAGCTGTTTTGGGAACGCTACCAGTAGGTTGTGAAGGTCTGTTGCCAGCATCGAGCTCATCGACTTGCATTTTTCACTGGCTGTATCGCTGATGAGCGTCAGGGCACTGTCTGTAAGCAATCCAGAGATCTGAATTGGTAGTTGGACGGATTGGACCGGGCCAATCCGTCCCTGTGTTGTTGTAGCAAAAGTATCTACTACAGCAGTGAAACCAATTGCTTGGTCTGCCTGCTCCAGGGTCAGGAGCTCGTGGGTGATGTTGGTGGAAATCTCGCGATGATAAACGGAATCCGGATCACTGGTTTCAATGGCCGCACTTCTTGAGATTCGGTAAATCACTACACCGGGTGCGTACTTGAAGGACCACGACCCCGTGTTACTCAGGGGCGCCGGCAGTCGGGAGACTGGAGAAGCTGGCATCGGTGCTGGAGCAGCCGGGCGCGAAGTTTGGGTTCCACTGCATGCAAGCATGAGCCAGGCGAAAGCAAAAAGAAGCGAAGCGCTTCTTCGATCCAGAATCCTCACGTAACTTCTCGCTTGATGAGTAATGGGGGAATGAACAACCTCCGACAACACATCGCCGGAGGTTGTTCACATTAAGCGAGCAATCGGTCTATAAGCCGGGTTCTGTCGGACTACGCAAATAATCCGGACGATCATTTCTCTCCGAGCATGGTTACCCATGCTCTCTAGCAGCCTACCCGCGGTGTCTTTTTCGAGGTGGACGTCTCTCGCCGCATATTTGGCCTTGCTCCAGCCGGGGTTTGCCTTGCCACTCGTGTCACCACAAGCGCGGTGGGCTCTTACTCCACCATTTCACCCTTACCGTCCCGAAGGATGGCGGTCTCTTTTCTGTGGTACTTTCCGTCACGGGTAACTCTCGCTACCCATGCCCAGGCGTTACCTGGCGACCTGTCCACTGGAGCCCGGACTTTCCTCGAACAGGTATTGATACCAATTCGCGACCGTCCGACCGATTGCTCTCTTCAAATATAAACCAAAATTATGAATCAGCACAAACCAAAATGACGAATCAGGTGAATTCTGTCCTTTGAGCATGTCAGCGTGTGACGGTCATCTGACGGGCTCTCGTATCCTTCCTCATCGGTCCGGTTTTTCCCATTGACAACCGTGAGGATCAAATGCCTTCAGACTCAAAGCGCGGCCTGCCGCGTATTCCTGTCTCGACAATTCTTACTCCGCTCGAGCGGTCAAGCGTCGATGCAGCAGCACATGGGTTGTGTGACGCGCTCCATCGGGAATCACTCGAGGAGGTTCTTTCTGATCTCAGGCAACAGAAAGCAGGCCTGGTCCTGATATCGGTTACGCGATATGGCTCACAAAGCTCTGCACGTGTGGCTGCAATGGTGCGGGAGTTTCCGAGAGTTCCTGCTGTGGCTTTGTTGACCGAGACCCAGAACTCCACGCCGCATACGACACTTGCGCTTGGGCAACTCGGAATCCGAACGCTTGTAGACGCGAGAATGCCAGCGGGCTGGCAAACCCTCAGAAACCTGTTGGCGTCTCAAGGGTCAATAGATCTACAACGCTCGGCCCTTACCCAGATTAGTCTGGATTTGCCTGGCGTGTCGAAGGACTGCTGGAGATTCTTCGAGCTGCTATTCGATACGTCTTCCAGGATCTCGACAGTACGCCAGCTAGCACGCCACCTGAATATTCTTCCGAGCACCTTGATGAGTCGCTTCTTCCGGGTGAAACTGCCTGCCCCGAAACGGTATCTATCCCTTGCGAGATTGATACGAGCTGCTCGGCTATTCGAGAATCCGGGATTGTCAGTAGCTCGGGTAGCAAACCACCTTGATTACTCGTCACCCCAGAGCTTTGGCAGGCACGTGTGCACCATGATGAAAGTGTCTCCGGTCAAATTCAGAAGCACCTACGATGGACAGGGAATGCTTCAGCATTTCAGAACAGAGCTGATTCTTCCTTACGTGGAAGTGCTTTGCACATTTCGGCCGTCAGCAGCCTATCCGGGTTGGATACCGAAATCTCACAAGCCTCTTCGTACGGAGAATGCTAGCCTCTGAGAGCGGCGATGATCTGATTCGCGGTCACGAGGCTTAAAACGGTGACCCCATCTTTTTCGATTGCTTGTCTTCCACCCTCTTCGCGGTCCACTAGAGCCAGAACACCGACTACAAAACCTTTCGCGCTGCGCACAGCTTCAATCGCGCGCAGCGCAGAACCACCCGTAGTTATTACATCCTCTATTACCGCGACACGGTCTCCTTCCCTGAAAGGTCCTTCAAGAAGCCTTCCTGTGCCGTGAGCTTTCACCTCTCTCCGCACAGTGAATGCACGCAGCGGATGGCCTGAAGCAGCACTGGCGTAACTGATTGCGTAGGCGATTGGATCAGCGCCCAGTGTAAGGCCTCCAATGGCGTCGACTTTCCAGCCGCTTTCAGTAAGCGCGG
This sequence comes from uncultured Gemmatimonadaceae bacterium, assembly GCA_955652265.1. Classification (GTDB taxonomy): domain Bacteria; phylum Gemmatimonadota; class Gemmatimonadetes; order Gemmatimonadales; family Gemmatimonadaceae; genus UBA4720. Next base: position 5,267 of record CATPBD010000010.1, read on the forward strand.
AAAGTGCGAGGCGGCCAATGATCGACAATCCTTCAGGACTCATTGTCGTCAACCGAGCGTCAATGTAAAAATTCGACTGCTTCCCCGAGGCGAGTGTAAACTGACCGCGCTTCACGGAACGTTCAGCAAGCAATGTGATTAATGCCGAGTAATCAGTCATGGTGCGAGAGGTTATGGCTTCTTATGATTGGAGTCAATGCATCTATTTTTGCCGATTGGTTTTGATTTTTGGACAGGTCTTATTGGCTGGATTGTGTCGCTCGCGACCGTTCTTGGCCTTGCCTTGGTGTTGCGTCATGAGCGTCGACAGGCTCGGAGTCTGGTAGAACGCTCTAAAGAGCTGGAGCGACTCTCCTCCGAATTGTTGCGCGTGAATCGCATGAAGAGCGAGTTCCTTGCAAACGTGTCTCATGAGCTTCGCACTCCTCTCAACGCAATCGTCGGCTTTGTCGATCTTCTTCGCGAAGGCGTATACGGAGAACTAGCTCCACGTCAGGTGAAGCCTGTCGAGCGGATCGAAGCATCGGCCAATCACCTTCGCCATCTAGTTGATCAGGTTCTTGATCTTGCGAAAATGGCAGCCGGCCGGCTCGAGATTCATACGGAGACCATAGACTTACGTCCTTTCGTTCTCGATGTCGCGAGCGAGATAGAATCGCTGGTGAGTGAAAAAGGGCTCAGCCTTTCGCTCGTTATGGGTGCAGCATTGCCAAGGATCCGGACCGACCCGACTCACTTGCGACAGATTCTCGTGAATCTCCTGGGAAACGCTGTGAAATACACGAATGAAGGGGGGATTGTCATTCGAACTCGTCTGGTCGACTCGCTCCCCGACAGTGGCACTCAGTCATCCGATCGGGCTCCGTACCCGACCAATCCATGGATTGGAATACAGGTTATCGATACTGGAATCGGAATACGTCCAGCGGATCAGAGCCGGATCTTCGACGAATTCGAGCAGGTTGATGCGGGGCCGCGAGGTAACTCAGCCGAGCGTGGTACTGGACTTGGGCTGGCGATCTCTCGGCGACTCGCCAGCCTCATCGGAGGGATGGTAGAACTGGAGAGTGAGTTTGGAAGAGGATCTACGTTTACTCTTTGGCTCCCGGTGGATCCAAACGACCTAGCGGCTACGTCTAAGTAGCCCTTTGAACTTGTCGAGAATCTTTGGTTGCTCCGGGGTGATGCGAGCAGCTTCAGCGAAGGCATTGGCGAAGGCGATCACGCTCGGGTATCGATCAGTTGGCGATCGTGACAGTGCGCGCATTACGACAGTATCGAGTTCGGGCGCAAAATCGAATTTGCCCTCTCCGGCATCCTTGAGAGGAATCGGCGGCATCGTGAGAAGCTGGGTAAACATCTCGCGCGGGGCCTTTGCGGTGTATGGCAGACAACGGGTGAGGAGATAGTACGATATGGTCGCGAGACTGTACTGGTCCGCGGCGGGGGTCACAATCTCACCGGATAACGCTTCCGGGGCGATGTACATGAGCGTTCCGACAAAAAACCCGGCACGAGTTAGCCGCTCGTCGCCCGAGGGTTGTGTGTCCGTCGCAATCCCAAAATCGAGCAGCTTTACGCGTCGCGTCTGTGCGTCGTACATCACATTTTCGGGCTTCAGGTCGCGATGTACGATCCCTGCGTCATGGGCTGTTTGGACGCCGGCAGCTATCTGCGAGACGATGGTCGATACCTCATCCCTCGGCAACGGTGCGTACTGCTTGGCATAGCGATCGAGAATCTCACCATCTGCCCACTCAATCGCGAGAAAATGAAGGCCCTTCTCGGACTGTCCTATTTCAATGGTCTCGACCACGTTGGGATGCCTTACGCGAGCGCCGTACTTCGCCTCACGGACAAAACGGGTTACGGCGGTGGTATCCTGGCGTAGTTTTTCCCGTAGCACTTTGAGAGCAACGGTGCCATGATTCGGATGTTCGGCCAGGTATACGGCGGAAGTCCCGCCTTCACCTACTTCCTTTCTGATGGTATAGCCAGCTATGGAAGCGCCGACCATCTGTTCTCGAGACACGCCGCGAAGCTAATAGAAACTGGCGAAGCCGGGTAGGGTATTAACCATTCATGTTGATTTCCAAGAAACGTTTTGTGGGGCTGCTATTTCTGGCCTCCGCTCTCGCATGCAGCTCTGCAACATCAAGTGGAAACCCCCAGCCTGATCCGCGGGTACTGCCGCCTGAAGGGAGTCCAGCCCCTGATGTGAGCGAGATATATCGGCGGATAGGCCTGCTCGCTGCCCCAAACCCGTTGGCATTCGTGGGGAACCTCTCCTCGTTTGCGAGCGCATCTCCTGATACAACCCTCGTTTTGGCTAGCATTTCGATTCCCAACCGGGCCCTAACCTTCACGAGGGAAGGTGATAGATATCGGGCCCCGTACGAAGTTAAGCTCACGCTTACTCGGGATGGAATCGAGGCGGCAAGTGTCAATGCGATGGAGATAGTGCGCGTCGGCTCATTTCGGGAAACCAATCGCACGGATGAGAGTGTCATCTTCCAGCACTATTTTCATGTCCTGCCGGGTGTGTACACCCTCTCAGCGGCAGTTCGCGATGTTGGTGGATCCCGTACTGCCTCGGAGGAGGCTAGGGTCGTTGTCCCATCGCTTTCTGCAGGTCGTCTATCTACGCCGACTCTCGTTTATGAAGCGACCGGCCGGTCAGCTCTGGACTCGGCTCCGCGGCTGCTAGCAAGTCCCCGTTCGAGCGCTGTTTTCGGTCGCGACAGCACGGTAGCGATCTATATCGAGGGTTATGGGCAGGGGCCTCGTCTTCCTGTGAATTTTATCGTCCGGAATGATAAAGGAGCCCAGATATGGCGTGACTCGGCTACGTTGGGGCGCAACGGAGCGCTCTTTGGCGGTGTCGTCAACGTTCCGATTTCATCTGTCGGAGTCGGAATTGCCCGCGTCTTCTTTACTCGTCGTGATGCAGGAGTTCCAGACACAGTGGGAGCACCGCTATTTGTGAGTTTCGGCGAAGATATTCCGCTCATGTCGTTCGAGGATATGCTCGGCTACCTCCGATTCTTTGCAACTCCGTCCCGCCTCAACGCTCTGCGAAACGCTCCTCTGGAAAAACGGGCAACAATGTGGGCGGAGTTTCTGCGCGCAACTGACCCGGTTCCGGAAACCCCCGTCAATGAAGAGATGCAGGCCTACTTCGGGAGGATTCAGCAAGCCAACATTCAATTCAGAATGGATCGGAACCCTGGATGGCTGTCCGATCGAGGGATGGTTTTCGTTACGCTGGGAGAGCCTGATCAGGTACTCGAGCAAAATGTGAATCGAACTTTCTCGCCCACGCAAGTTGCCAATGCCGTACGCCTCCAAATCTGGCAGTATCGTCAGTACAACTCTCAGCTGGTCTTTTACGAAGACACGGGGCGATGGAAACTGACCCGACAAAGCGAGACGGAATTTCTCTCGCTCAGTAGTCGTCGCCAACATTAGGCCTGTAGTCGAGCAGCAGCGGAACGAATGTCAAAACGCCCTCATGCTCCTCATGGACGAGGGCGTTTTATATTGACTCCATGAAAGCTCCGGAAAGCCCGCGACTATTCCTCGTCGATGGGTACGCCCTCATCTATCGCGCTTTCTTTGCCCTGATCTCGCGACCTCTTACCACGAGCAAGGGTGAGAACACTTCAGCAAGCTGGGGGATAGCCAACTTTCTTCAGAGACTCATCACCAAGCATCGGCCGGAATATCTTGGCTGGGTACACGATTCAGGTCTTTCCTTCCGGCACGAGCGTTATCCAGCCTACAAAGCCACGCGCGAGAAACTGACCGAAGAGCTCCAGTCCGATTTTGATCGGGGGATGGACCGCATCCGCGAGATGCTGGATGCGTATCGCATACCGATTTTGACGCTACCCGGCTTCGAAGCTGATGATGTCATCGGTACCCTTGTAGCGAGGAGCGTTGAGGCTGGCGTGAACGTGGTGGTGGTGTCTGGCGACAAGGACTTCCAGCAACTGGTCAAGCCGGGAGTCTGGCTTCTGAATCCTGGCCGAGGTGGGCCAGCCAACGTCGAAGAGCACTGGGTCGGTGTCGAGAATGCGGAGGAGCGCCTTGGCGTTGCTCCTGAATTCGTCACCGATTACCTGGCTCTGGTCGGTGATTCGTCGGACAACATACCTGGAGTGCGCGGCATCGGAGACAAGACAGCGTCCGAGCTGGTGAAACAGTACGGGCACCTTGAGTCAATTCTGGCCCATGCCCCGGAGATCACCAAGAAACGCCCCCGTGAAGCGCTCCTTGAACATGCAGAGAATGCCCGGCTTTCAAAGGAGCTGGTGACAATCCGTGCCGATTTACCGGTCCCATTCGATCTTGACTCGCTCAAGATAAAACAGCCGGATCATTATCGACTGCGAGATCTCTTCATCGAGCTGGAATTCCACTCGCTCGCGAAAGACTCAGCCGTACAGGCGCCAATCGAAGAGAAACCGCGGAAGACCGTCAACTACGTAACCGTGGATACCCTCGAGGCGATGGAGCACGCCATCAAGGGTGCGCGCAAAGCCGAGGTGATAGCGATTGCCACCGAGACCCTGATCAATCCAGATAGTCCTCAGCTTGTAGACCCGTTGCGCTCATCGCTTGTTTCGATTGCTATCGCTGTTGGTGAGGGCGAAGCGTACTACTTCCCGTTCCAGCACAGACTACCACAAGGCGGGCAGGGAGAGCTCCTGGTTGATGCCGCCGGTGACCGTTCGGCAACCGACGCACCCGAAGACCGGGGCCTGATTCGCGGAGGCGATGAACCCTTTGCGGAAACGGCGCTAAAGAGGAAGAAGACTAACAACGATTCGATGAGCATTGCTGCCAGAATGCTCCGTGACAATAGACCGACGAGCATTCGTAATCTCCCACCCCTCGACTCGCCGGAGATGCAACCGCTCAGAGATCTTCTGGCGGACCCAACCATCCGAAAGACAGCCCAGAATGCGAAGTACGATCTTCTGATGCTGCGTTCTATGGGAGTGAAACTCGCTGGGCTTGACTTCGATACTATGGTGGCGAGTTACGTGCTCGATCCCGGACGGCGCTCCCATGGCCTCGATGTACTGGCGCTTGAATTTCTCGACCACACCATGACTTCGTACGGAGATCTGTGCGGCAAGGGTCGGTCAGCAATCCCTTTCGACGAGTGTCCCGTCGAAGCAGCGCGAGACTACGCCTGCGAGGACGCCGATATGGCCTTGCGGCTGCGCAGGATGTTTGAGCCGCAGCTTGAATCCCACCAGCTGACAAGGCTTTTTGACGGCGTGGAAATTCCTCTTGTCGACGTGCTCGCCGAAATGGAATGGACTGGGATCGCGATCGACTTGCCATTGTTCTCCTCGCTGAAACAGCGGTTCCAAGCGGGACGCGAGGAAGTGGAGAAGAAGATCTACGAAGCCGCGGGAGTGGAATTCAATATCAACTCCAATCCACAACTTCGGGACATACTGTTTGGAAAGCTAAATCTCCCTATAACAAAGCGAACCAGTACCGGCCCATCGACTGATGTCGGTGTTCTCACGGAGCTGGCAGAGGCAGGGCATGAATTGCCGGCACTACTCATGGAGTACAGGGAGTTGTCCAAGCTCGAGAACACCTACCTCGATGCGCTTCCTCGACTCGTCAACCCAAGAACTGGTCGGTTACATACTTCGTTCAATCAAACAGTCGCGAGCAGTGGCAGGCTTTCATCCAATGATCCGAACCTGCAGAACATTCCAATTCGTAGTGAGCTGGGCCGCGATATAAGGCGAGGCTTCATCCCGCGTGAAGGCTGGCTGCTGTTGGCTGCTGATTATTCGCAGATCGAGCTCCGGCTTCTCGCGCACCTGTCTCGTGATCCTGCCTTTGTCGAAGCGTTCCGGGCAGGCGGCGATATCCATCGCCAGACCGCAGTAGTGATCTTCGACGTCCCTCTGACTGAAGTGACGAGCGTAATGCGAAGTCGAGCCAAAACGATCAATTTCGCGACCATTTATGGCCAGGGAGCGCGTGCCCTCTCCCTTCAACTCGGGATCGAGCACGCTGAAGCGAAGGAGTTCATTGCGCGCTACTTCGAGCGCTTTCAGGGGGTACGCAACTATCTTGACTCGATGGTGGCGTTCGCGCGAGAACACGGATATGTGCAGACGATATTTGGCCGGCGGCGATACATCCCGGAGTTACGCGAACGGAATTTCAACATCCGCGCATTTGGTGAAAGAGTTGCCGCCAATTCTCCGATTCAAGGATCCGCGGCAGATCTAATCAAGATCGCGATGATCAGAATCGATGAAGCGCTGAAGACCAGGAGGCTCCAGAGCAGAATGCTCCTTCAAGTCCACGACGAGCTGGTCTTCGAGGTAATTCCGGGCGAACTCGATCAGTTGCAGGAGCTGGTGAAATATGAGATGGAGCACGCAGCGGAGCTGTCAGTACCCCTGGTTGTCGATCTCGGCGTCGGAGAGAACTGGCTCGAAACGAAGCTCTAGATCCTAATAACGTCGCGGATGCTGTTGAAATGCTGCCCAGTAGGCCCCGCTCAGCAAGCCGACCAGGTATAGACAGTCCAACAGGAAGGAATGAACGACCATACCTATGATTGTGAGGTGTATCACGTAGGTAAGAAGCACCAGCCCGACGCCAAACATGATCGTGAACATTGCCGGTTCACCCGCATCCTTGCTGCGCTTGACTGCCAAGCTTCTAGCTAGCCTCACAGGTAACTGGTGGGTGAGACGGCCCCACCATGCTGCGAGGGCAATGGCTCTTTCTCGCACGGTATTGCTGCTTTCCTTTGCTTGAATGAATTCTTTTTGCGGCAATGCGGCATCCTCGGAGACGGCTCGCAACCGATCGGCTATTTCCCGGGTGAGAATTGTGTGATCGCCGCCTCGCCACGAATCCATCTCGATAGTTTGGCCTACGAGTGCGGCGACGGCAGTACCCGGTCTACTCTTGTCTTCGAAGACGAGCCCAAGAGGAAGGATTCTCAGACCAGTAATTCCGTGCTCATCTCTCGCCTGAAGCGCAAGTCGCGCTAAGCCGGTCTTAAGCGGCTCGAGTCCAGCCTCATTGTGGCTCTTGCCCTCAGGAAAGATCAGTAGCGCTCCATTTCTTTCGAGAAGATGGAATATCTCGGCGAACGCTTGTGTATTGCGCGATCTGTCGAGCGCCAATCCGTTCTGCTTTCTGATCTCGTCACTCACTCGGCGAAGCGGTACGACGTGCAATACCCTGAAGAGAATGGCAATCAACGGGTTGTCGGCAAGCGTTGCCTTCGCGGTCATGGTAATGCGACGAGGAACGAGCCACCCTACTATGAGAGAATCAACCAGCGCGTTTTGATGATTGACCGCGATCAGGAGGGGACCACTCACCGGAATCTTTTCTGCCCCCGTAATGCGGATATCGTTATAAAACCAGTGTAGCGCTATTCCGGTGATCCATCGCAACAAGGCGTAAATCATCTTGAGTGGGCGGGCCTGCTGAAGTTGTTAGGGACGCCGCGTAACATCAGAAGTGCCAGAATCATCCCGGTTGCAACCGTTGCGACTCCGGCGCGATACGCGAATCCGGTTCCCATCGAAGGCTTCAGTCCATCGACGGCAAATGCCCATACGAATGGACCGACGACAGCTGCGGCCCTGGACGAAAGCACCATCAAACTGAAAAAGCGTCCAGCCTCGATGTCAGGAACGAGGCTCAGTAGCAGCGGACGTTCAGCGGTTGACACACCTCCGTAGATCAGTCCTATACATGCGCCTACGATCCAAAAAGCGCCCCTCGTTGGTACTACGATCATTGCCACCAGAAGCACGACCCAACCCATGAGCACCCATGACAGCGTGCGCTTTGGTCCGAACCGATCCACCAATCGACCGATGCCGTAGCTTCCGATTACTGCCGGTATCGTAAGGATCACGAATAGAGTTGCCTCGGAGCCACCCTCGAATCCCATCGCGAAGATCGCATAGAGCGCCATGTTCGCGATGATCGTCCCCATCGCATCCTGGTACAGGAAAGACGTGAGGATGAATCTCAGTGTTCCCGGATATTTTTTCGCCTCTTTCAAGGTGTGACGCACATCGCTGAATGCCTCGCGCCACGGAATGTGTTTCTTTCCACGTATCGCATTGTGATCGTGGCAGAAGAAGAACAGTGGCAGAGAGAATACGAGGAGGAGAATCGCCGTCGGGACGAATGTGGAAACACGTCCACCGTGTGCTGTAAATGGGACTGCGTTTCGCAAGAAATGAATGGCGCGCTCGGGAATTGCTCCGAGTATCGGTAGCGACCCGGTGAAGAAAGGAAATGTCAGCAAAACACCGGTAATCGAGCCGGCATAGCCGAACGCAGCGCCGAGTCCCGAAAGACGGCCGCGGTGATCCACGGGAACAAGCTCCGGCAGCATTGCGTTGTAGAACGGCAACGCGCCCTGATGCGCGTAGTTGGCGATGACGAATGCTGCGAGTACCGCAAACAACGCGACCCCAGGTGGCACCAAAGTGGACGCCGGCGCTAAGACTGTCACACCTTCGCCGATGAGAGGAAGTCCGGTTTGGCCGAGAAAGGCCATGACTATGGTGGAGACGCATGCAACGAGTGTGAAGCCGACCACCCAGGGCTTTCGCCTTTGTGTCGCGTCAGAAATCGCACCAAAAAGCGGGATCGAAACCACTACGAGCGCCGATGCTATCCCATTCGCTGTTGCATAGAGCGTATTGGAACGACCCAGATCTTTTACCAGCCACGCCGAGAAGTACAGCGTAGCGATATTCATCGAAAAAACAGTATTTGCAAAATCGTAAAGCGCCCAGCTAATCCGCTCGCGCAAGCGAGCCAGGGGAGGATTGAGATCCCCGCCAGCCGTGATATCCAAACCGTCTACCAGAGAATTGCTCGCAACTACCGTTGACCGCATCAGTTGCTCCGCGCGTTAAAGTCGCACACGAGAAACTCTACACTGCTGGCTCTGTCACTCAAATGCGTACGGTGACGTAGGCGCCATACGTACTCTCGACGCTGGAAGATGCAACTGGCAGATTAAGTGTATGGCAGCTCGCTTGGTTGTTCTCAGCCGGATGCTCATTCCGCTCCTCACCGTTCTTGCCTGCCGAGACAAGTCGCGAGACAACATTGCCGCTGGCAAATCTTTGCCACCCGTGCTGTCTCTGGGCCCTGCCAGTAATACAAACTGGGATGTGAACGCCGGTCCAGTAATGCTGTTGTCTGCCGGGGGCAACTCTGACAGTGTTGCAATCGTATTGCCGGAAGCAACGGATAGTACGATCGAATCACTCCAGGGTGTGACTCCGCCAGTCTCTGGTTTTGACTTTGAGCTCTTCAACCGGGATGGAAAGGTTGATTCTACCACACTCTCACCAGTGGTAACCCCTACCGACACAACGAGAGACTGCAACGCCTGGCCCGTTGGAAGAACGCAATCTGCTCGGCCCGGTTGGCGTGTTGGTTTTGTCCGGGGAAATGTGAGTGCAATTCCGTTACGTTCGATCGAGTCGTTACCGAGCGCAGATTCAGCCGTACTTGCTGCATCACTAGCGCAAAGTGCCGCGAGTTTGCCGGTTTCCTCGGACCCGACTTTTAGGAGACTGCCCTTCAGAGTGCAGTCAGCCTACACATTTCGGCTGGATTCAGTCGAGGTCGTAATCGCTGACATTGTTCGTACGTTGAACGAGGAAGCCAATCCTCGGATCGAACATCTTCTCCTCATAGGGGATCGTCCAGCCGGCACGAAGGGGAGATATGCTGTCGGGTACTACAGTCGAATAGCTGGCGCTGAAGAAACGATGCAAGCGACGGAGGTCCTCGCCGCTGTGGAGATAGGAGCATCGAGACACCCTGCAGTCATTGTCAACGTCGAATCCGAGGAAGGAGCCAAGCTCGGACTGATCGAACGGGCTGGACCGGGACAATGGCGCTCCACTTGGAAAAGCGCTTACACCAATTGCTAAAGCTCCGGGTAGCATCGATCTGATCAAAGACCAGTCGGCGCGCTCACAAAATTCCAGGGCAACTGATACTTCTCACCGAGATGTTGCGCCAAGGCACAGACACCGAGGGTTTCTGTTGCGTAATGTCCCACGTAAATGATTGCTAGATCGTTTTCTTCGGCGTGTATCGCAGTCCAGTGAGCTCCCTCACCCACGATGAGAGTGTCTACTCCCATCGTGTTTGCCTCCCTTAGCGTATCGCTGGACGCTCCGCCACCGGTACAGATTGCCCATCTCCGTGTTCGTCGTCCGGCTGGTATCACGGATGTACGGACATCCCCGCCGTGAGTTCGCGCAAATCTCCCGGCGCGTGCAACGAGCTCTGTCGTCTCGATGTCGCTGTCACCTCCCAGCCCGATGAAAATGTCTTCAAAACGGGCAAAGGGGATACTTGGCTGGAGACCCAGCTCCTTAGCAAGGAGTGCGTTGTTTCCAAGTGTTGGATGTCGGTCGAGCGGAAGATGGGAGGCATAGACTGCCACATCGGCTTCGATCAGCATTCGGATCCGGTTGTAGAAAGAGCCTGTCAAACACTCGAGTCCTCCCCAGAACATACCGTGGTGGACAATGAGAAGATTCGAGTCATTCGCTATAGCTCCCTGAATTGCCCGAGTGGAAAAATCGACTGCAGGTGTGATTCTCCGAATGGGCAATCGGTTCTCGAGCTGAATCCCGTTGAGAGCATTCGGGTAATCTGGCGTCGTCCGAGTGTCGAGCAGGCTATCTGCATAGTGCGCGAGCTCGCTCAAAGATATCGTCATTCCGGGGCAGATTTGTGTGGAGAAACAGCCCAACCAGCTCGGGGTATTGGCGGTAACTCCTTATGGGATCAGTAGTTACAGCTCAGGTTGACAACCGTGTTGATTAGTCTGGAACGCGCAGAAGTTCAAGGAGTCGTTCGAGATCATCGGCTGAATAAAAATGGAGCACAACAGTCCCTCGGTTACTTGATCCAACGCTTACGGTAACATCGGTCTGCAGGAACCGTCGTAGCCTGTCTTGAATATGTCGAACCTCTGAGGATTGGCGATCGGCACTTCTGGGGCGCCCGGCTTTGCCTCCTTTTCGTGTATCCCCAACCTGACGGAGCCTCTGCTCCAGCTCCCTTACCGTAAGCCCGTCGCGTACGATTTCGTTGGCGAGGTTCATGACCTTATCAGGGTCATCGAGCCCGAGAAGCACCTTTGCATGGCCCAAAGTCAACTTCCCATCTTGGAGAAGTTTTCTAACGGATTCTGGAAGTTGAAGCACGCGAAGCACATTGGCGATCGTCGTTCTGTCCTTTCCGACTGTCTCCGCAATCTGTTGCTGGGTCAGGCCAAAGTCGTGCAAGAGCCTATGGTAACCCTCCCCTTCTTCTATCGGGTTGAGGTCGGTTCTCTGCAGGTTCTCGACGAGCGCGAGGGTCAGGATCGTCCTATCGTCGATCTCCTTTATGATTGCCGGGATCTCTTTCCATCCGAGCTTCACAGCTGCGCGTAGACGACGTTCGCCAGCTATTAGCTCGAATCCGTCTTTCCCAGGTCTACGTCGAACGGTTATTGGCTGAAGGAGTCCACTCGACTTGAGACTTTCCTGCAACTCGAGGAGCTCTTCGGCGTTGAACTCCGTCCGTGGCTGGAAAGGGTTTCGAGCAACTTGCGCAATCGGGATTGATTTCAATGCACCTTGGTCGCTCAGGGCCAACCCCCCAGCGGTACCAAGAAGTGCCTCGAGCCCCCTGCCAAGTCGTCTCGGTGTTTTCTCAGTCGTCACCGTTCTCTCCTTGTTCGGTTCGTTCGATCAACTCCTTGGCGACGTTCATATAGGCTTGTGCACCGACTGAAGCGATATCATAAAGAATGATCGGCTTGCCGAAGCTGGGTGCTTCCGCTAGTCGGACATTTCTAGGTATGACGCTGTTGAACACTTTTGGCCCGAAATATTCCCGGGCGTCTTCAGCAACCTGTCTCGAGAGATTCAGGCGCGAGTCGTACATCGTCAGCAGCACCCCGTCAATGCCAAGCCTTTCATTCGCGCTGTGCTGGACTCGGTGAACAGTATTCAAGAGCTGAGATAGGCCCTCGAGCGCATAGTATTCGCACTGGACGGGGATAAGGAGCGCGTCAGCAGCGGCCAGCATGTTGATCGTGATCAGGCCCAACGACGGCGGACAGTCGATGATGACGTAATCGTATTCGGGTCGAAGAGACTCGACAGACTGTCGCATGACGTGCTCACGGTCAGGCTTATCGATGAGCTCCACCTCTGCTGCTGCCAGATCTGGAGTCGCACCTATGACATCCAGCTTCTCGAATTGGATGCTTGTTTGCCGTGCTGATCCGAGATCCGAATTCCCCACAAGGACGTCGTACAGCGTCAGCGGTACGTTCTCCTTCTCAAGACCGACGCCGCTGGTAGCGTTGCCTTGCGGATCAGCGTCCACGAGGAGGGTGCGTTGCTCGGCAGCCGCAAGGCTAGCAGCCAAGTTTACGGCCGTCGTCGTCTTGCCGACCCCGCCCTTCTGGTTTGCAATTGCAATTATTCGCGCCACGAAATCACGGTAAGGTATAACGCCTAATCTACCAAGCCGTGAATGTGGTTTCCACGTGGAACAACGCAGCGCTCTGTTCCACGTGGAAATGAGCTACTGGCCGGGAATAAACCGCCACCGGGTACTCACCTCGACGGAGAGTGTTTCTGCACCCGGGTTGATTGGAGTGTCTGCTTGAGCCATGCCGCCAGCTGCGCGCGCCATCATCATCATGGGTCGAGGTGGAGGAGGAGAGTAGGGCCCGATGTCAATTGCCAGAAGTGTCCCGAGAGATCCGTGTGCCGCACGGGCAGCGGCTTCTGCATCGGCGCGGGCCTTTTCTATGGCCGTAGTGATGGCACTTCGGCGAGCTGTCTCGGTGTTGGAAGCATAGAATTGGAGAGAAGTGATCATATTCGCGCCGTGTGAAAGCGCGGCGTCAATCACCGGACCCACCTGGCTCAGCTGTCGAAGATCTACGAGAATCGTATTGGTGACGTTGTAGGCAACGATCACAGGTTCCTTGCCCTGCTCGTAGCGTTGTTCCGGGTAGACATTGTAATTGATCGTCGAAAGCTGATCGCCTCCCAGGCCCAGAGTTCGTAGTGCTGCTATCACTGACTGCTGCTTATTGGCGTTCTCAGTTGCTGCCGCTGCGGCGCTGGTTGCCCGGGTTTGTACACTGATCTGTAGTGTCGCCCGGTCGGGTGAGACCTTTACCTCTCCTCGTCCAATGACCGCTATCTGGGGAATTGGCTCAATTGGCGCTCGACTGTCTTGTCCATGTACTGTTAATGGCGCCAATATCACCAGCGCCCCTAATAGTTTTGCCGCCTGTTTCATTTGAGTTCTCATGAAGTAGTGAACTTGAGTAAGACGTCAAAACCCGCTGGGAGGCCTGCACACCTAAGCTTCAAGCGTAAACAATTTCGATATCGTGAATCCTGCTCAGGTTCATGCCGATGATTCCAGCAGCTTCGGTCCGCATAAACATGTTAGCGAATTTCGCGCCCCATACGATTTCGTCCGACTTGTATGAGGATCGCGAGTGCACGGTCTGAGAAAGAGTCTCATCGGTTCCTGTGAGGAGAATCAAGACCTCTGAATCGGCGTCGAGAAGATCCTTCCTGGTAAGCCCCCACATCGGACTGGTCACGTCGATCGGATGAACAACTGTCCAACTTAGCGCGAAGAAGACAACGCGATGACGCTCGAGATCCAGGTCGTAAAACTTGCGCACGGGAGTCCCGTCAACCTGCTCGAGCTTGGTGAGAATGACCTGGATCTGAACATCAATGAGCTGACTGCTTCTCCCATTGGCAATTCTGAACTCGAGAGCAGTTTTGTCGCGATAGGGAGCGATGATCGCATTGCGACTATAAACAATTCTTGCAGAGGGCCGTGAGAATCTGCTGAAGATCACGCCAGTCGCGAGCGCGATGCCGAGAATGTTGACCAGCGCTTCTATCGTGACGAGAGTATTAGAGGCGACTCCTACGGGGATGATATTCCCATATCCGATCGTCGCGAACGTGTCGACGCTGAAAAAAAACGCCCGATAGAATGGCTGTCCCGCGAAGCTACCGGAACTGGACTGAAGTGCATCCGGCCCACATAGCAGGAACGCAATTGCAAACAAGGCGTTGACTGCGATGTACGATCCTGTGATGAAGCCGAGGAACTTTGGCCACGATATGGTAAGTAGCCAGTGGTAAAGGCTTAGCGCCGAAAGTGGATTGAGGCCCTCGCGGATTACGTTGAAACTTCCATTGCGGTTCAATAGTCGCTGTCGTACGCCTCTCGCGACCTCGGTTCCGAAGCCGAGATCCTTAAACTCTTCTTCCGAACTTCTCGGAACAGGAACGGGCTGGTCAGTTAATGTCGGTGACGTCACGTGAGATCAATCCTGAAGAATGCTTGTGTTGCGGAGATCGCTTCGGAAAAATGGCCACGATTGTTAGCCAACGCTACATTGCTGCGATGGAATCCTCAGGCACTCCCATCGGTCGTGCGGCGCTGCTCATCATCGTGTCCGCATTAAGCTTCGGGTCGATCTCCGTACTTACTGTTCTTGTTACGGGCGCCGGGGTTCCACTACTCACGGCAATGGCGTGGCGTTACGTGCTCGGTGCAGTTCTGCTTCTTGGGATGATTGGTGTGAAGCAGTTGGGGTCCGTCCCCAAACAACGTGTCGTGCAGCTTCTGCTAATCGGCGGATTCGGACAAGCGCTCATCACTTATCTCAGCCTGCACGCACTCGAATACATACCTGTTGGGCCGCTCGCTTTTCTCTTTTATACCTACCCAGCGTGGGTCGCATTGCTTGCGGCGATCCGGCGAACGGAAAAACTGACATCAATGTGTGCAATCGCTCTGACTCTGGCGCTGGTGGGTGTGACGGTGATGGTGGGCGCGCCCACGACTGACAAGCTAAACCCTATCGGAGTCATACTCGCTCTCGGCTCCGCGCTGCTCTATTCAGCATATCTGCCATCACTCGAGCACCTTCAACACGGTTTACCGGCTCTGGTTTCCACATTTCTACTGGTTGTAGGAGCAGCGATGACTTTCCTCGTCGTCGCATTCCTTGCGCATGAGCTCTATCTGCCTAGAGGGGTGCCAGTCTGGTCGAAGATCTTCGTGCTCGCACTGGTATCGACCGTGATTGCTTTTGCGACGCTGATTAAAGGTCTGTCCGTGCTCGGACCGGTAAGGACCGCAATAATCGCAACCGTCGAGCCTTTCTTTACCGCCCTCCTCGGGGTAGCGGTACTCGGCAATCAGTTAACCGTCACGACACTTGTGGGCGGTATCCTCATCGCTGCCGCGGTGCTATTGATAGAGCGCAGCTCGACTCAGCTAGAAGCTACAGCGTAGTAGCGAGCCGTCGACGGCGTTCGACTTCGATAACGAGGTTTTGCAGATCACTGGGGCTGACACCAGGGATTCGCGACGCCTGGGCCAACGACCGCGGTCTCAGATTGGAAAGCTTCTGCCTCGCTTCGAATGAGAGCGACCGCATCTCACCGTATTCGAGGTCGGCGTCGAGAGAAAAATCGCCCATGCGACGCATGCGATCGGCTTGTGCTCTTTCGCGGTCGAAGTAGCCAGCGTACTTGATCTCAAGATCAGCAGTCACGATCGCCTCCTCATCGAGGTCGGCTCCCAGCCCCACCGCATGGAGCAGGGTTCGAAGCGAAATATCCTGACGGCGCGCGACTTCGATGATCCTTACGGGCTGCGAGAGGTCAGAGCTACCAGCGGCTGACAAGATGGGTGCCGCTTGATCCGGTCGTATGGTGGTTGTTTCCGCGAGCCGAACCGCTGAATCCTCATGGTGCAACCTCGTTCTGATCGTTTCCTGCTCGGAGGCGGAATAAAGACCAAGCCTGAGCCCGATACTGCCCAGGCGTCGTAGAGCGTTGTCCTGACGCACCGTGAGCCTGAATTCCGAGCGTGAAGTGAAAAGCCTGTACGGCTCGTCGACTCCCCGCGTGACTAAATCGTCGACAAGAACGCCTATGTAGGAAGTCTGTCTGCCGAGAATGAGCGGCTCTCTGTTCTGTGTCGAAAGGGCCGCGTTCAATCCGCCGATGGCTCCCTGGCCGGCAGCTTCCTCATAGCCCGTGGTGCCGTTGATTTGTCCGGCGAAATAGAGCCCACGTATTGCCTTTACCTGGAGTGACGGATCGAGCTGTGTCGGCGGATAGTAATCGTATTCGATCGCGTAGCCCGCGCGATTCATCCTCACATTCGACAATCCGCGAACAGAGCGCAGAATCTCGAGCTGCACCGGAGCAGGAAGCGAAGTGGACAAACCATTCACGTAGAGCTCGGAAGTATCATGCCCTTCGGGCTCCAGGAAGATCTGGTGTCGTTCCGCGTCAGGAAACTTTACAATTTTGTCCTCTACGGATGGGCAGTATCGCGGACCCCGTGAAGAGATCGCACCACCGTACATCGCGGACTTGGCGATGTTCTGCTTGATGATTTCCTTGCCCTCTGCCTCGAGGTAAGTAATCCAGCAAGGCATTTGTTCAGGATGCCTTGTGTCTGATCCATCATGTCGCTTGGAGGGCCAGAAATGAGACCAGGAGTAATCGAACTGCTCGATCTCACTTTCCTGTCGCTCGAGCTGTGAGAGATCAACCGAGCGTCCGTCGACGCGTGGTGGCGTTCCTGTCTTGAACCTGGCAACGGTAAGCCCTGCCTGTTCGAGCTGTTCGGCGAGATGGGTAGTCGCACCTTCACCAGCCCGGCCGCCGGAGAGGCGTGTTTCTGTGCCAATGTGGATTCGTCCACGGAGGAAAGTGCCGGCCGTGATGACAACCGCTCCTGCACCAAAGCGTCTTCCCTCGAGCGTCTCGACCCCGAGCACGCGTCCTTCATTCTGGGCAAGCAGAAGCCGGGCGACGGTACCCTGCACGGTGTGAAGCTTTCCATGCTCTTCGAGAAGGGACCTCACCGCGCGCCTGTAGAGTCCCCGATCACACTGAGCGCGCGGTGCCCATACCGCCGGACCCTTGCTCCGATTGAGCATGCGGAACTGGATCATAGCGAGGTCGGTAGCTCTTCCCATTATTCCGCCAAGCGCATCCACCTCGCGCACAACGGTTCCTTTCGCGATCCCGCCGATTGCCGGGTTGCACGACATTTGACCAATTGTCTCGAGGGAACTCGTGATGAGCCCTACACAAGAACCCAAACGGGCTGCTGCAACCGCGGCTTCAGTCCCCGCGTGACCGGCCCCGATGACAACTACATCGAACTCCGCCTCGAATTCTTTGGACTGGGACATACATTAAAGATAAGCATTACGACAAAAGCAGACGCAGTTAGTCTCTAATCGAACATAATTATGGCGCTGGCGCTCGCCCACGGCAACGCGGTGGTCCTCATTCGTCAGAGTGCGTTTGAGAGGAGCGGGATAGCGCGCAACTCGATCGATGAGCGCTATAACCTCACTGCGGATGAATTCCGGGTCGAAGATGGGTTGATCATGTTGGGCCCATTGCCTTCCGATGACATCCTCCCATCGTTGATCGACGATCTCGAGCAAAGTGGGCTGGTTTACTTTGATGACTTCTTCGAGCTCAGCGGGAACTGGCCAGAATGGCTGACCCTCTATGCGCGGGGCCCAAAGACCCAGCGGACCTAGAGGCGTTGTTCGACGACTGCCCACTCCTCGACGAAAGCAATTCCATTCTCGATCCTGTCGATCACCACCTCCGCACCAACTGACAACGGTTTCTCGCTCAAAGCACGGGCAGTAATCCGGAGTTGTCTGCCCAGATGCTCGTAGGAGATCTCGCCAATACCGGCGAGCGCAATCGCCTGCGTGACAATCGCGAGCTGACCTTGAATCTCGTCACCGTCCGCTGAGGAAGTGCGTGCCACATCGCGTAGCGCCCAACGTGCGAGAAGTGTGATCATTCCGCTAATCGCGACTGCACCGCTTGCGATCGAGATTAGGATGATAGCCCACAAGGGCAATCGGGTGCGTGATTCCAGGGGATAGCCAACCGCTCCGAAGCCTACAGCGAAAGCTGCAATTGCCGGGAGATTGAAGAATGGAGAAGGTGCTTTCGAGCGATTTCTCCTCGTGTGCTCCATGCCGTGCAGCATGGCGAACACCGCCAGCAACAATCCACCGATAAACGCGGTAAGAAAAACAAAATGGAAGATCGTCACTAGCTCGAGGACATGTTCGAATTAGAGCAAGCGATAGTGGCGCTCACGATTCCAAATATTTCCTGAACCACCGTACTGTTGCCGGCCACGCCGCTCGTGCTGCAGCCAGGTTGGCTCCATCCATTCCGGTTTGTTCTCTCAGAAATCCTTGTCCGGCGCCTGGGTAGATGAAATGCTCGTAAGTGCGACCGAGTGCTCGAAGGGCCGAGTCTGCAGGCGGGATAGTGGCGTCCACACGGGCGTCATTTCCGCCGTACAATCCAAGGACCGGAGCACGAACCGATGCGAGATCGGTTGTCGCCGGTGACATTCCGTAGTAGACGACCGACGCGCCGAGGTAGGGATTATGGACAGCGTGCGCAAATGAGACACCGCCGCCCCAGCAAAAGCCCACTATACCGAATCTTTTCTGCGCGGCTGGCAACGACATTCCGTATTGCGCGACGCCATCGAGATGTCGCTGCACCCGGGCTGGATCGAGCGTTCTTACTGCGGCAACCGCAAGAGGGGCGAGAATACTATCTGGCCCGTCCGGAAGATTCTTCATCGTGAGCAAATCGAGTGCAATCGCGATAAAGCCGTCGGCGGCCAGCTGATCTGCGACGCTCCGGATCCAGGAAGACAATCCGTACACCTCGTGCACGACGACGATCACGGGTGCTTTCGTGCTCCTCTGGGGATAGACCACCCAGGCACGCAGGCTGTCTCCAGGTCCGAGGTGGATAGTCACCCATTCTCCGTGTCTGGGTGAGCTGTTGAGTCGCGCGAGCGCGCCCGCAGCATCTGGCGGCAATCCCTGCGTTTGAGGAGCAGGGGCGATCGTCGTCGAGGGAAAAGGTGTGGCGTGGTCGGCAGCTGAGTGTGAATCAGCCGTTGGCACAATTTTGTTGGTAGTGCACGCGAGGCTTGCGAGTAAGAGCGTCACGCAAGTTCTCAGCACATCTTCTCGACCGCGCATGTTATCCTCTCCATTCCTGGACTGTCGCTGTGGGCCCCTGGCTCAGGCTGAACTGTTGAGCAAAGAACTCCCCAACTCGGTGCTCTGCATAATAAAATGGGCGCCAGGGTACTGAGCCAGTGATAAAGCCGGCGTGACCCCCCTTCTCGACGAAGTCGACCTCGAGAACGGGGTTCTGCTCCGCCGCCTCGCGAACTTCGTCGAGCACTTCAGGCGGGAGCATCGGGTCGTCTGCTGCACTAAATAGTAGCGTTTTAAGCCTAATATTCTTCAGGTAAGGTAGCGAGCTGGAACGAGCGTAATAATCCTGGGCATCACGGAATCCATGCAATGGCCCGGTGATCAGGTTGTCAAAATCCTCAAGCGTCTTGAGAGCGCCGACCCTTTCCTGGGAAGCAAGATCGGGAAAGCGTCGTGCCTTTTCCTGTGCCTTTTTCCGTAGCGAGTTTAGAAAGAATCGCTGATAGAACTTCGAGAACCCCCGGTTGATCCGCTGCGACGAGCGAGCAAGATCAAAAGGGACCGAAATTGCAGCTGCCGCCTTGAGCTGGGGAGGCAGGTCATTCCCCAGCTCCCCCAGAAATTTCAGTAGAACATTTCCACCCAGCGACACACCTGCGAGCGCAAGCGCAGAAGTTGGAAACTCTTCCAAAATTCTGTCGAGCACAAAGGCGACATCGCTGGTCTCACCGGAGTGATAGAAGCGTCGCGTGCGATTGAGCTCTGCGCCACAGGAGCGGAAGATGAGAAGGTCGGCTCCCCATCCCCTCCTGGCCGCCTCATTGAGCAGTCCCTGTGCGTAGTGAGAACGGACAGTGCCTTCAAGGCCGTGGAGTAACAGCACTCGCGGAGCATCGGGCCCTGTAGCCAGACGGTGTAGCTCAAGGAAATCGCCGTCTGGCGTATCCCAACGCTCCAGAACTGTCGGCGCGGGCGTCTGTCGCCGGAAAAGCTTTCCCCACAGAGTTTGCAGGTGGCCGCCCGGAATCCACCAGGCGGGGGAATAGATTACTTCGCGCGCCATTGATTGAGAGCGAGTGAATACACGGAGCCTGAGATCTGATTCTCGGGAAGACATCGACGAGACCAATCTTGGAAGTGCAGATCTTTGGTATCAGGAAAAGTGCGGACACCCGCAAGGCCCTTCGCTTTTTCTCGGAACGGAGGGTAAAGACTCATTTCGTCGATCTGATGGAGAGACCCGCCTCCCTCGGAGAGTTACGGAGATTCGCGCAGAAATTTGGCGTAATGTTACTCGTCGACAAGGATTCCAAACGCTTTGCGGAGCTCGGACTACGTTATGCGCAACTTTCGGATGATCGTTGGCTCGAGAAGCTTTCTCAAGAGCCACTTATACTGAGAATTCCCCTGGTGCGAAATGCCAACCAGCTTGCTATCGGAGCGGATGAAAGCACGTGGAAAGACTGGATCGACCGGTAGAGTTCTCCTGCTCGCTTGTGGCACCAAGCTCGCCCGAGCGATATTGAGCTTCCCCGCTTCCCGCTCAAGACAGGCTCAGGAACAGTGACCTATCGCGTTCTCGTCACCGATGAGATCGACGCCGAAGGTGTCGCACTTCTTTCGGCAGAGCCTGAGCTCGTTGTCGACGAGGTGCCGACACTCCCGAGAGACGAGCTACTCGCCAGAATTGGCGACTACGACGCGATTGTAGGCCGGAGTGCTACGCGCATCTCGGCGGATCTGCTCGAAAAAGGGCGCCGACTGAAGGTGGGCGGTCGCGCCGGTGTCGGAGTGGACAACATTGCGCTTGATACCGCGACATCTCTAGGCGTGGCGGTGATCAACGCTCCGGCGGGAAATACTATTGCGGTTGTGGAGCTGTTCTTCGGCGCTGTCATCTCGCTTCTCCGCCACATACCGCGCGCCGATAGCTCGATGCACGCGGGAAGATGGGACAGATCGGATCTGCTTGGCTCCGAACTCAAGGGCAAAACGCTCGGAATTGTCGGCTTGGGCCGAATTGGCGGCGAAATCGCCAGCAGAGCAAGAGCGTTCGGAATGAATGTCCTTGCATATGATCCCTACATCGCTCGCTCGCGCTTTGAGGCGCTGCGCGTTCAGGAGGCGCCTTCTTTGGATTCTTTGCTCGAGCAATCAAACGTGCTAACCCTGCACACACCTCTTACCGAGGAAACGATCGGAATGATTGGACGGCGCGAGCTCGCAAGACTCCCGCAGAGGTCTATAGTGGTGAACATGGCTCGAGGTGGAATCGTCAACGAAGATGCGCTCATAGAAGCGCTCGAAAGCAAGCATCTACTTGGAGCAGTAATCGACGCGTACGAGAAGGAGCCTCTCTCGGCAGATCATCCGCTCCGGAAGCAGCCCGACGTTGTGCTCACTCCACACATTGGCGCATCCACTACAGAGGCGCAGCGCAATGTTGCAGTGGATGTGTGCATAGCTGTGCGTGACGCATTACTGAGTGGAGAACTTTCGCGCTCCATCAATGTCGCCGATGTGGGCGGCCAATGGGCCGAGGTCGAACCAGCCCTTACCCTCGCCCGGAGAGCCGCAGCTGTCGGTAGGGCAATTCTCGCAACTCAGGGAATGCGCGCGGTTCAACGTGTCGATGTCCGCACTGGATCAGCATTAATCGCGGCGAGGAGCGCACTGGTGGCCGCCGCTGCGCGCGGTGTTCTCGAGGGAACTGTAGAACAGGAGCGTCTGAATCTCATCAACGCCCGCGCCGTAGCAGAAACACGCGGCATTGAGTTATCAATGACTGAGACTCCTACGCAGGAGAATCCTCATGGAATCGAAGTTCGACTGAGTGGTGGAATGCAGGAAATCGCGGTCGCAGGTACCGCACAGCCTGGTGCGGCGCCGAGGCTCACGCGGATTGGCGCATTCCACGTCGACATCCAACCGAGGGATACGTTGTTGATTCTTACGAATAACGATGTTCCAGGCGTGATCGGACGAGTTGGAACGCTCCTTGGGGAGGCAGGCGTAAACATCGCCGAATATCACCAAGCCCGGCTTGCCCAAGGTGGTCAGGCGCTGGCTGCTGTTTCGGTGGACGGGGACGTGAGTGAAACCATTCGGGAGTCATTATTGCGCTTGCCAGACGTTCTATCTGCCGCCGTCGTCTGCTTTCATTCAGGGTGAGCACCGCCATAAGTAGCGACAAGGGCGTACGGCGGGCATATGAAGCTGATTCGTCTGGTCTTCACCTCATTCCGGATCTGGTAGCGCGACCCGAGACGATTAACGAGGTGATCGAACTTCTCAAGAGAGCCACGGCTGACCGAATACCTGTTACTCCTGCCGGCGCGCAGACCAGTACTACCGGTGCATCGATTACCGACAAGGGAATCCTTCTTTCCCTTCGATCCTTGAATCAGATCAGCGATCTCGATACCAAGTCCA
>CATPBD010000011.1 GCA_955652265.1 uncultured Gemmatimonadaceae bacterium
ATACAGATAACTCTGGTTGGCGGTCCCCATGTCGTTGCCGCCGATGAAGACTCCGTACGGGTGCGGATGATCGTTCAGGTTCATGTACTTGGGCTCGGTGAACGTCGCTTTGACGGTGTAGTCACCGCTCGCGGTGTTCGACGGATTCCAGTACGCGACGGCCGGTCCCGTCGTGACGTGGAGCGCGGCTCCATCTTTGGCGAGCTTGGCGTTGTTGAGAGCCTGTCCCCGCCTGGCCTCGTTGGCGTCGATCTGCCCCGACCAACCACTGACTGAAATTCCTCCGCCGGCGACTTGCCGCGCTGACTCGTTTTGGGCCTTGCTCGAACCGGCGAGCGAAACGAGTGCAGCGACTGGCAGGAGGGAAGCGTAGAAACGGCGCATGATTACCTCTGCAAATGAAGTGAAAAACGCAACAGAACGGGCTGCGAGCTACCAGCTGTCAAGTTCTCAGTGACCAGCCTCACGACGTCGGGACGTCACTCAACAAATAAAATATACGACTCGTGCTGATAAAGCCGTTCAGGACGATGCGGCGGCCAGATCCCTCACGGCTCTCGCCAGTGTCTGCACCTTTACCGGATCGCTGGACGCACGCGCGTCGACGTCCAACTGCGCTGCGAGCTGCGTCAGCGCGTTTCGCCGCTGTGCCCCCGGTGCGCTCTGTGCGCTGGCAAGCGCCTGCCGAACGGCGGACAATCTTCCCGCGCTAAGGCCGTTTGAACGCTCCAGCTGATCCGCGTAGGCTCGCGCCAACGCGAAGCTGGTCGGCCATACGATCTTCGGCTGGCCCTGGGTGTTGAAGTAGTCGAAATGCACCGACTTCGCGGCGTCGATTTCGTTCTGACTGATGTACGCGCTCGGAACGAGCTCGAAGATGTCGAGACCGCGCGCGATCTCGGAGCTCACGATGTTGCCGTTGTACCAGTAGGCTGACCACGACCCACCCATCGCCATTCTGGTCGAGTCCACCGGACCACGATCGAAGAATGCGATCTCCCTCGGGTTTCTCGGGTCGGTCCAATCGAAGACCGAGATGCCACCCTGGTACCACGCCTGCACCATTACGTCGCGCCCTGGAATCGGAATCAGCGAGCCGTTGTGGGCGACGCAGTTCTCCTGTGGTGTCTGCGGAGCCGGGAGTTTGTAATAGTTCTGGAACTGCATTCTTTCGCTGGCGGGATCCACGGCTACGCCGTCGTGAGCCATGACAGGCGTGCCGTTTGCGTTGACGAGGGTAAAGATCGCGTCCGCGCCCCACTCCCGCCTGTCCGTAATGCGGCACTTCGGCTGTCCTCCACCGCCCCATTCATCCGAGAACAGAACCTTGGTACCGTCGTTGTTGAACGTCGCCGAATGCCAGTAGGAGAAATTCGAGTCGGATACGGCGGCGACGCGCACCGGATGCGCGGGATCACGGATGTCGAGCAGGAACCCGTAGCCTTCACATGCGCCGCCGGCCAAGCCGACCGCCGGATAGACCGTGATATCGTGGCACTGCGTCGGTCCGAGACGCGGGCCGCTCGTCGCGTCACCGAACGTCTTCGCCACGATGCCAGGAAGAGCGACGCGCAGCGCAGCGCTGTCCAACGCCGTTGGTGCGCCGGTACCGTTACGCGCCTTGACGATGCTGTCGAGCAACGGCGTGATGAGGCCTGAACGGACAACCCTTTCCTGCCCGAAGATCATTGCTGTGTACGCTCCCTTTGCCTTCGCATCAGCGAGAGCCTTTGCGTTGGCGGCGACGTCTTCGGGCGCCTCACCGTGTCTCGCCGGAGCTACCAGGTCGTTGAAGATGCGCGGAGAGCTTACGATCGCTGCCTGCTCGGGATGTGCGAGCGGAACCTTGATGACTTCTATGCGAAACAGCGCCGAGTTGGGATCCTAGTCCGGCGTGACCCTCACGCAACCGGCGAGCTCGCTCGGCGAGCGCACACCGGCCGAGCCGGAGATGTACACGTAAACGTTTTCTGGATCCTTTGGATCGACCAGCACGGTGTGCGTGTGCGAGCCTCGGCAGGTCTGCACGTTGCCGATGTACTTCGGATTGCTGATGTCGCTGATGTCGAAGATCCGGAGGCCGCGCAGACGTTCCTGGCTGACCGTATCCTTGACGCCCTGCGTGCCGCAGTCGAGCCGTCCGCTGTTACCCTCACCCGAAACGAAGAGGAGATTCTTGTAGACCGAAACGTCGCTCTGAGATGCCGGGCACAGAAACGCCGTCTTCAGAACGGGTGCGCTCGGGTTGGAGATGTCCCAAACCTGATAGCCGTTATAGCTGCCCTGGATGGCGTAAGGACCGGTGAACGCGAGGTCAGAATTCGTGATGTCAACGAATTTCTCGGACGGGCGTGTCGCAGACAAAAGCCTGAGATTCCATGCTGCTTGCGCGGCGTCGTATTTCCCGGCGCGCAGGCCGACGCGGGGATCGGGGATCGGCTCACCCGCGGACATGTTCATGCTGCCGACCGCCGGGGAAATCGCAGGCGCACACCCCGCCGCGAAAAAGAGAGCGATTGCGAGTGGCAGTGAGAACAACGTTGCGACGCTCGGTCGAATCGCGTTGCGGCGGCGGCGGTACACGAATGACATTGTTGGTTCCTCTGATGTGGCGGAGTAGGACTTGGTTCTCGGCGACAGGTTGATTACTGCACGGATATGCCGAGCGTGAGCGCGGCGAGCATTTTCTGCATCCGCGCGATCTCGGTGGACTGATCGACGTTGACGTCGGATGCGAACTTGAACACCGTCTCATCCTGGCCGGCCCCGTAGGAGCCAAACAAATCCTTCACCATTGAGACGGCCCCGCGGTGGTGCTGGATCATGTAGGTGAGGAAAAGGCGGTCGAACTCCGGCCCCCTCGCCGCGTCCAGCTGCTTCATTTGCACTTCCGTGAGCATTCCGGGCATCAGCATCTCTTGCTCGACACCGTTCATCATCATCTTCATTCCCGTAGCGCGCGCGTCCGGCACCGGCTGCACTCGATCACGCAACCATTGCTGCATGGTTACGATCTCGTCCTGCTGAGCGTTGATGATCCGGTCCGCCAATGTTCGCACCGAAGCGCTGGCACCGTGAGTGGGCGCCCAGCCAGACATGACGATGGCCTGGGCGTGGTGGCCGATCATTCCTGACATGAAGCTCACGTCCGCCTCGGTATAGGGATGCCGGAGGCTGTCGGCTCTTGCCTTGGCGATGTACGAGGGGTCGGTCTGTTGAGCGATCGCCGGTGTTGCGGAGGTGTGCATCGCTCCCTGGCTCGTGCTGCTGCACGCCGACACGACGATCGCGGCCAGGAATGTCGCGGTGATTCCGCTGGATTGTGAGAGCGTCATTTCCCTTCTTTCCTTAGAGGCCCGGGGCCCGCGAAATTCTGCCGGAGCGAGATACCGTATATGATACTTACGGGTACACCCTTTGGGGCGCTGGGGGGGGGGGACAAAAAAAGGGAGGGGTCCGGATAGGACCCCTCCCTTCTTCATGACCTGAAGCGATGGTCAGGCAATCGTCGACAACGAGTCGTATCTGAACGTCTCGACCGTCGCCTTTCCGGACATCACCGGGCGAAGCGTCTTATCCAGTTGCGGATAAGTCGCGGATTCATACTTACGCGCTGAATCCATGTCATTCCAGACACTGATGGCGAGGACATGTTGATCCTTCACCAGAAGGAGCTCGTCCTTGAAGCCGTCCTGCTTCTTCAGGGTCGGAAGGACTTCGTTTCTGAACAGCGTATGAAACTCTTCGTTCTTGTCGGCAGCGATATCGAAGCGAACGCTGCGCGCGATCTGTCCCTTGTTGTTCTTGGTAATGGTGTTGTTGTTGATGTTCTGCATTTGAGAGTATCTCCGGCACCCCGTCTGATTTGCCATGGCTCTGCGCGCGAGGATTCTTCGCAGGCCGGCGAGCGCCGGGTGAATCAATTCTGGCGCTCAAATCCGTCTCCAATCGTATGACCCAATATAACACATCCGAGTGACATAAATGCTGATTTCACAACAATTTACGCTAAGTGGCGCGGGCCACGGTGGTTACCTGATGAGGTCGATTTTGCCGATGCTCCGGAGAGGGTTCTAACGCCAAAAACCATCGGTTGCGTGGTGATAAAATCTTCTGGATTCTATCGGATTTTCGGCTAATATCCGGTCAATACCCGAAATCAAGGAGATCATCGTGACTACCGCCGCTCCCACCGCCACCGCCGCCGTTGCAGAAGAGCTCGTTTCTTTCTGCCGCGCCGGCCGCTTCGTCGACGCGATCAACACGCTTTACTCGCCTGACATTGTCAGCGTCGAATCAATGGGAAACGAACAAATGCCCCGCGAGATGAAAGGCCTCACCGCGGTTCGCCAGAAGAATGAATGGTGGGCTGCAAACAACGAGGTGCATTCCTCCGTGGTGGACGGACCGTTCGTTGGCGAGGATAAGTTTGCCGTCCACTATGATTTCGACGTCACGTCCAAGCCGACCGGCAAGCGCGGACCGATGGAGGAGATGGCTCTGTACACCGTGAAGGACGGCAA
>CATPBD010000012.1 GCA_955652265.1 uncultured Gemmatimonadaceae bacterium
AATTCACCGGGTCGCACTACCCACTGGGACGGTGTGCGAAACTTTCAAGCGCGGAACTACATGCGCGACGAGATGAAGAAAGGCGATCTGGCTTTTTTCTACCACTCCGGAGCCGACCCGGGGATCGTCGGAATCGTAGAGATCGTGCGCGAAGGTTACCCTGATCACACCGCAGTTGACCCCAAAGATCCGCACTACGATCCGAGAACCAAGGGTGGGGAATCGTCCTGGTCAATGGTCGATGTGCACGCGATCGAACGGCTGCCGCGCACGATCCCACTGAGTGAGATGCGGGGGAAGCCCGAGCTCGAGGGAATGCCTCTCCTCCAGAAAGGAAGCAGATTATCAGTCCAGAAGGTGGGCGCAGCGGAGTGGAACGCCGTTATTGCGCTGGCCAAGCAGGCGAGTGGATGAGCGGAGGATAGCTGGTGGCCGAAGGGGTCAGACTTCTGGTTGCGGGACTGCCCGCGGAAATCGTCCGCGAAATCGGACTGAGAATCCGGGGCGCAGCCGTCAGTGAGTTTGAGAACGCCCAGCAGATGGGCCGAGCCGCGTCCCAGGGCGACGCTAATCTGGTAATTCTGAGCGACACGCTTCCCACCGCTGATTCCATCTATGTAGCGCGCCGGGCCAGAGATGCGAGCGACGATGTACGGATAGCCTACTGCATCTCGATGGCGCAGGCCGAAGCTGCGCTTCAAGCACTCAAGGAAATCCCGGTTGATCGTTTCTTCTTCTCGCCGGTGGACATCGAAGAGATGCTGCGCGAGCTGGCGAGGATGTGCAAAGGCGAGGTTCTGCCACCACAGGTGACGCACGGCGACAATATCGCAGCCGCTGTCACCGAGGCATGGGATCGCGCTCGAGGTCCCACCTTCAAGAAGATCGACATTCTCGATGATGCGGCGATCGCCCTCCTCGATAACAGCCTTTCGCCCGATCTGAAAAAAACGGCGGAAGTCGAATCCCGGAGCCTGGCTGACCTCGTCATGAGATTCGGCTTCCAGCGCGGCTCGGTGATCGCCGGCGAGATCTCAGAAAAGTTTTCGAGTGACTCGATCACCCAGGTGGATGGGGTCGCGATCTCCGAGCAGCTCCTCCTGCTACGGACAGCTCTCGAGGGTCTCCCGCAAGCACCGGTGGAAGCAAACCAGGCGCGCGACGGTCCCGCACTCCCATCGCCGACCGATACCGGAGCGGGGCCCGACGATTCCGCGGTGGAGGGCGTCAAGATCGTCGTCGTCGACGACGATCCGCAGATAACGAAGGCGCTGACCACCATGCTCGGGCGCCGGAACATCAAGGTCACAGCGATCAACGATCCGTTTCAGTTCTGGAGAGCGCTCGACGAGACCAAGCCTGGCCTCATCATGCTCGATCTCGAGATGCCGAAAATCAGCGGCACCGAGCTATGTCGGGTCGTGAGAAACGATCGTCGCTGGAGCGCGCTTCCGGTGTTGTTTCTCACGGGCCACACCGACCAGGACAGTGTTCGGCGCGTGTTTGCGGCGGGCGCTGACGACTACGTTGGGAAGCCATTCGTGCCGGCCGAATTGATCATGCGGATCGAGAGCCGGCTTACCGGCGTGAAAGCGCGCCGGGGCCCGGTTGACACGGATCCCGTGACAGGCCTCCCGACTGGGGGCCGAACCACGGAGCTCATCGAGCGCTTCCTGCGACTGGCGCGGAGAAAGTCCGATCCTTACTCGATCGCGGCTCTCGAGGTCGATGCCTTCACGAGTCTGGCCGAGAGTTACGGCCGCTCCACCAGTGACCGCGTGTTGCGGGCTATTGGTGAGCTGCTCCCAAAATCCTTCCGCGGCGAAGATGTAGTAGGCTGGTGGGGCGGGGCCGAATTCCTGATCGGGATGTATGGAAGCTCGAAGGAGCACGCCGCGATCAAGCTGACCCAGATCTGCAACAAGGTCGCGGAGCAGACCTCTCTCGCGGACGATGGACGCGCTGTGCGGGTCCAGTGCAGCGCTGGAGTCGCGCAATATCAGACCGACGGCGACACCGTCGGCGCGTTACGGCAGAAGGCGATGGAGGTCCTTCACCAGGTAAGGAAGATGGGAGTCAATCGAGTCGGGATCGCTGGATTGCAGCTCGCAGGACCGATGACCCGTCGCGTGGACGTAGCAATCGTAGACGACGATGTCGCCCTGGTGTCGATGCTGCAGCACGCGATGGAGAGCCGGAACCTGCGGGTCGCCACCTACGCCGACGGCGAAACCGCGGTCGCGGCGTTGACCGGAAGCTCGCCTGAGGTGCAGGCAACCGTCATCCTCCTCGGAGTGGACCTTCCCGCACTCAATGGACTCGATGTTTTGCGCAGACTCAAGGCGGTAGAATTGACGAGGACAAGCAGTGTGGTAATGCTCACATCGCGCACGGGAGAGCGCGACGTGCTGGCCGCCCTAGAGCTCGGCGCGACAGATCACATTGCGAAGCCGTTCAGCGTTCCAGTGCTGATGCACAAGGTCCGTATGGTGTTGAGACAGAGCCGCTGATGGTCAACGAGCACCTTCTTAACGGAGTGATGTTCGTCGAGATCGCGCTTC
>CATPBD010000013.1 GCA_955652265.1 uncultured Gemmatimonadaceae bacterium
ATCAACCACGCCGCGATCCTCGCGCCGCTCCTGCCGCTCGGCCTCGACGCCATCACAAGCGACTCTCCGCACGAGCTTCGCCAAGCGCTCAGCAGCGCAAGCGAGACGCTGCCACTCGCGGCCTGAGCCGCCCGCACGCCCTGACGCCCGGCCGCTCCTGCTCACGTTCGATTCCGTGACGAGCGCTGACCAGCTGGGCAAGCGCCACGTGACGGACGATGGATGCCTGCAGTGCCCATGGCACGCGGCGCTGTACGACGTCCGAGCCGCTGGCTTGTCGGGAACAGACGTGGTGCGTTCAGTTTCAGTTGAGTAACGCCGCTGCGAGCTGGTGAGCGATCCAGCGTCCGTAGCGCCGGGCGCTCCAGCCGCGCTCCAGCACTACGAGCTCGTATAGCTCGGGCGAGTTCAGGGTCCACAGTGCGTCTCTGGCTTCTTGTTTGGAGATGCCAGGCCGGAGCGCGCCACCGTCGGCTAGAAGGGCGGCGAATTCACTCATCCCCTCGAGCCGGTTTGCCTTCAGTTGCTCGAGCTTGGTCGCAATCTCAGGGTCGCCGGTTGCCGCTTCGCGCATGACGCGGACCAGCGGCGCCAGCCGCGGATTCACCTCGGCTAGCAGGCTTCCGTAAATCTCGAACTGTCGCCGGGGGTCTTGCTCCTGGCGGATCGCGTCGATCACCGGCCGGCGACGCAATGGCGTCGCGTCCGTGTCGCCGCGGATCGACGCCGTTACCACGGCGCCGAGCAGGGCCCCCTTTGACCCGAACGCTTTGTAGATCGTCTCAGGGGAGACGTTGGCCTCCTGCGCGACATCGAGGATCGTTGTGCGCGCGTAGCCGCTCTCCTGGAACAGCCGCTTTGCGGCCTCGGCGATCTCCTCGCGGGTCTGCCGCGCTCGGGCCTGGCGGCCGGACGCGTCGTACCGCCGGCGCGGAGGGTTGACATCTTCAGTCATTAGGTACAGACTATATGGAATGAATACAGAACTAGTGGATTCAGAGTATGCGCGGGGCACCGCGCTCGACTACTACGACGGCCCGGACATCGTTGACAGACTGATCGAAGCGCTGCGGGAGGCGGGGCTCGACCCAGACGCACTCGATATCGATGACCTCGCGCCACTTGACGAGTTCCATGCGCTTGGCCGCGCAGCGACGCTGGCGCTGGCCGACCTCGCGGGCCTGCAACCGGACGACCGCGTCCTCGATATCGGCGCCGGAATTGGCGGTCCGGCCCGGTGGCTCGCTGCTCGACACGGCGCACACGTCACAGCCCTGGACGCGACCCCACGGTTCTGCCGGGCCGCAGAGCTGCTCACGCGCGGCGCCGGCCTTGCCGAGCGTGTGCAGATCGTGTGCGGCGACGCGCTGGCGCTGCCGTTTGCCGACGCCTCATTCGACCTCGCCTGGACCCAGGCCGTGAGCCAGAACATCGCTGACAAGCGACGCTTCGTCACCGAACTAGCGCGGGTGGTTCGTCCCGGCGGTCAGGTGGCCCTGTTCGAGGTCGTGGCCGGCCCGGGAGGCTCGCTGGAGTTTCCTGTGCCGTGGGCAGACCGGGAGGAGCAGAGCTGGCTCGTGACCGCGGACGAGCTGCACGAGCTGCTCGATTCTGGACCGCTCTCCGTGGTCGCGTGGAAGGAAGGCCAGGCCGCGCTCGACGCGATCGCAAGTGCAGCTCAATCACTCCAAACCCCACCGGCGGACCACCCGCTCGGCCTGCACATCCTGATGCCGGATTTTGAGGCGCGCATGGCAGGCCTCGCTCGCAACGTAGCCCAGCACAGGATCGCGCTCGTCCAAGCGGTCGCGAGACGACGCGACTGAACCGCGGCTTTCCGGCTCCGTACGCGACTGCCGCAGTCAGTCCTGACCGACAAGGCGGTCGCCGCGACCGTCCACCGCTCCCTCCCGCGGAAGCGACAGTCTTGTCGACGTCGCCCACAGGCTGGGGACGGTTCTTGGTCTGGCAACCGTGGTCCCCGCATCGCGGCGAGGCGGGTTCGGCGCTCGGGTGGGAAGATTGAGTCGAAACCCGAGAGTGGAGGTGCCGCCCGTGTCGCCGATCAACGAGCACCCGGAGATCCTTTTCTACACCCGCATCCGCAGGTCGCCGTTCTTCTATGCCTCGCGGCGGCACGGGGTGGCGATGTACAGCGTCTATAACCGGATGTACCACCCGAGGCACTACGGAGATCCCGTCGACGAGTACTGGCGGCTGCTGAACGGAGTGACGCTGTGGGACGTGGGCGTGGAGCGCCAGGTCGAGATCACAGGACCCGATGCCTTTGCCTTTACCAACATGCTCGTCGCGCGCGACCTTGCCAAGTGCGCGGTCGGGCAGTGCAAGTACGTATTCGTGACCGCGCCGGACGGCGGGATCATCAACGATCCTGTGCTGTTGCGGCT
Source organism: uncultured Gemmatimonadaceae bacterium (assembly GCA_955652265.1). Lineage (GTDB taxonomy): Bacteria > Gemmatimonadota > Gemmatimonadetes > Gemmatimonadales > Gemmatimonadaceae > UBA4720. The sequence goes on from CATPBD010000013.1 coordinate 2,409, forward strand.
GGACGAGAACCACTTCTGGCTCTCGCTCGCCGATGCCGACGTGCTGCTATGGGCGCAGGGCGTGGCCCACGGCTCCGGTCTCGACGTGGCGATCAGCGAGCCAGACGTTGGACCCGTTCAGGTCCAGGGGCCAAAGTCCAAGGATGTGATGGTCAATCTGTTCGGCGAGGACGTCCTGGATATTCCCTATTACTTCCTGCGCCGCTACGAGCTTGACGGTATGCAGGTGTTCGTCTCGCGTACCGGCTACACGGGAGAGCTCGGCTACGAGATCTATCTCATCGATGCCAGCCGGCATGGAGAGCGCCTCTGGGAGGCGGTACTCGAGGCTGGCCGACCCCACGACCTGGCGGTGATCGGACCGTGCCACATCCGCCGTATCGAGGGCGGCATCCTCGCCTACGGCGCGGACATGTGGCTCGACACCAATCCGTACGAAGTCGGCATGGGCTACGACTGGATGGTC
>CATPBD010000014.1 GCA_955652265.1 uncultured Gemmatimonadaceae bacterium
AGAACGTGTCGAGCCGTGAGTTACATAGTCGGGGCGCCCGGATTTGAACCGGGGACCTCCTGCTCCCAAAGCAGGCGCGATACCGGGCTACGCTACGCCCCGAGGTCTGCGCAAGTTACTATATCCTGCCTTGAGCGCGCAACGCGGTTAGCAGCGCACGAAACGCGCGGCTCCGATGACTGTTCCGCGCCGTATTCTCTATGTTCGATTCCGCAAACGTCCCACCCAAGTCGGGCGCCTCGAAGTAGGGATCGTAACCGAAGCCGCCTTTGCCCCTCGGATTCTCGAGAACGCGCCCTTCAATCTCTCCCCGACGTATCGCTTCGGCCGAAGCGTCCTTGAACGCGGCAACGCACACGTATCGAGCGCTGTCCGTAAATTTCTTCCCACTGCTAACTCCGGCCGCGGCCATTCGGGCGACGAGCTTCGCATTGTTCGCCACGTCGAGGGCGTCAGGATCGAGGTCCGCGCGCCCAGACCATCGCTTGCTGTAGACACCAGGCTCTCCGTCCAAAACGTCGACGCACATCCCTGAGTCGTCGCCGAACGTCGGGAGCCCGCCCGAGATGTCGAAGAAGTAGCGCGCTTTGGCAAGCGCATTCTCTTCGAACGTCTCATAGCGTTCCAGCTGTTCTTCGGCCGGACTTTCCGGGATGCATAGACTCGACACATCGGTGACTCTGACACCAAACTCGGCAAAGATTTCACGCAGCTCGCGCAGTTTGCCGGCGCTCCGCGTGGCGAGTAGAAAGACCGGACCGCTCACTCCGATAGCGCTTTCGTCTGTGCGGCGTCGAGAGCGCGAATCCCAGAGATCGCGAGCTCGAGCAGCTGATCCAGCTGCGCCCGATCGAACGTCCCGTGCTCACCGGTCCCCTGCACCTCCACGAACTTTCGTTCACTGCTCATGACTACGTTCATGTCCACCTCGGCCCTCACGTCCTCCTCGTAATCGAGGTCCAGACGCGGTTCGCCGTCAATTACGCCAACACTCACCGCCGCAACACGCCGCCTGATCGGCGTGCGCGACAGTTTTCCGTTGGCTACCATCCAGTCGAACGCGTCGACGATTGCAACACAGGCGCCTGTTATCGCAGCGGTGCGAGTGCCGCCGTCGGCCACCAACACATCACAATCGAGCTTCACGGTGAACTCGCCGAACTTGAAATCGTCGAGCATCGCGCGGACACTCCGACCAATCAGCCTCTGAATCTCCTGTGTGCGCCCACCGAGTTGGGCACGCTCTCTCGATGTGCGGGTTCGCGTCGCACGGGGCAGCATCGCGTACTCCGCGGTGAGCCAGCCTTCGCCGCTTCCGCGCCGCCAACCGGGAACGCCTTCTTCCACCGAAGCGGTGCACAGCACTCGTGTCGCTCCGAACGTGATGAGGCACGAGCCTTCCGCATATGGGGCGACGCCACGCTCGAATGTGATCGGTCGCAGCTCGGACGCACCTCGACCCTTCCGCTCGGAACTAACTTCTTTCACCGAGCTTACCTATGATGGCAGTCGTCGACTGACCAGGTGTGAGTGGAACCACGACGACCTGACCCCCACGCCGTTTCACTTCAGCGGCGCCAACGATCATATCCTCGGAATAGTCCCCGCCCTTCACGATTACATCGGGCTCGAGCAGCTTGACCAGCTCGAGCGGTGTGTCTTCTGCAAATACGACGACGAGGTCGACGGCCTCGACAGCGGCGAGGACGTACGCGCGCTCCGTCTCGTTCCGAATCGGCCGGCCCGGACCCTTGAGACGCCGCACCGACGCGTCACTGTTGATGCCGACTATGAGCGCGTCCGCGCTTTGCCTAGCGGCGGAGAGGAGATCTACGTGACCGGGATGAAGAAGGTCGAAGACACCGTTGGTGAACGCCACCCGATCCTTTCTTCCGGCTCTCCACCGCTTCGCCTCCGCCCACGTTGCAACCTTCGTCGCGGGAATCCGAGGCTTCAGAGTGTGCTCACTGGAGTGAACTCGTCGCCGTCGGGTGGAAATGAAGGACCTGCTCCTTGTTTAGCGGCAGCTTGATGACTTCGTCGTAGTCGCTGGAGATGGTAATGGTCCTCGGCGACCGCATTATGGTGATCAGCTCCGCACCCGGAGGCAGCTGGAGTGAGTCAGCCAGCGCCGCGAGACGACGGGTGATCTGATCGTCGGTAAGCGTAGTGGCGAATCGCGCTTCAGAACCCATTGCATCCTTGAACTGATAGCCGCGGAAGTAGGCTTGGCCGAAATCAAACGCGTAATAAAGCACAACCGCGAGAACGAGGAGCGGGAGAAGGCAGCCCATCCTACTCGCACCGCGACGGGCTACCACTGCGACTGTGCTCCGTCGATGACGTCGTTCACGATGCGGTCTATTGCTTGTTTTCTTCCGGTGGCCTCGCCTCGCTCCTCATACTGACCTTCAGCGAGGAGTCCTTTCCGCTGCCAAAGGGTCTTGCCCGTTACCTGATCGATCATCTCGATGTCGACGACGAGCTGCAGTTGACGACGGGCCGTGGTGGTCTGTTTGTTGTTCGCGCTGTACCCAATCGGGATGTCGATTTCGTAGCGCTGGATCGTTCCGCGAACGATCGCATTGGCCTTGGCTTCGGATGCGTCGCGCAGCCCCAACCGATCGTGCAATCGGGTTCGAAGCGCGTCGGTGAGCTCGCGCGGCAACTCCGGTGTCGCAGTCTGGTTGTCGAAAGGAACGATGGCGACGGTCCTGATGTGAGAGGGCAGCCCACCACCCGTGAAGCCATACGGGATGCAGGCGGTCAGCAACACCAGGACAAGACTATAAGCTCCAGATCGACGCATCGAAAGATCCAGGTTCCTCGCGAATGACAGTTAGACGTAGGGTTCGCCGGGCTCCAGGCGCCTGGAACGTCATCGTTCCATTCGCCCCACGAGTCAGGCTTTCGGTAATCTTGCCGTTGGAAATGTGGTCTAGCTCAACCAGCGTGTCAGCCTTGATGGCAACTCTCCACTGCAATGGACGCCCGATGTCCGCTCGTGTAAGCTCGCCGTCAATGCGTACCACCGTGTCCGGCAGCGGCGGAATCGCGAGACGACCGAGCGCTGCCCACATGAGAGGCGTGGGCGGTATATAGCGACGCGCAAGGTCGGCGTGCGGCGCGCGCAAGGAATCCCCGACCAGGATTGCGCCTCCAGCACCAAGTCCTCCACCGAGAAAGAAGTCGAGTCGGGCGCTGTCAGGGGCGGCCGTACGAATGGATCCATCGCCTCGAGCCGCTATCTCACCTTCCTGATAATCCCACTTGAAGACAATGTGTCGATGCCCACCGGGCATGGAGAGCGCCGGAAGCGAGCGGTCGGGCGCAAGCACACCTTTGAGTGGAGCCGCCGTCGGCGCACAGCCCACCACAATCAGCAGCACAGCCGCGAACTTCCTCATCGCGGATCGACCTTAGTTATCTGGTCCCCCTGTACGATCTTGTCGAGTACATCGAAACCTCTTACGACGCGACCGAAGACGGTGTAATGCCCGTCGAGATGCGGCTGCGGAGAATGCGTGATGAAATACTGACTGCCGCCGGTATCCGGTCCGGATAGAGCCATGCCCACGGCTCCGCGCTCGTACCGGCGACGGTTCATTTCGTCACGTATGGCGTAGCCCGGCCCCCCATTTCCGTCGTCACGCGGGTCTCCGTCCTGTGCAACGAAGTTGGGGACGACGCGATGGAAGCGAGTGTTGCGATAATATCCCGATCGCGCGAGTGAGAGAAAATTCCAGACCGTGATCGGCGCATCGGTTCCAAAGAGCTCCAGCCTGATCGGCCCGCGGACGGTGTAAATCGTCGCGTTCAAGGTCTTGCCGACATATGCCGGTAGAACGATGGCTCTCACCACTCCTTCGTACCATCCGATCGGCTTCGCGGCGGCCGGTACAGCGGACCACTTCGCCCAAACCGGAACGGCCTTCCCTGCCGCGCGCTCCAGGGGGTCTGCAGGTACCGGAGTCTGCGCGAGATGCTGAAGCCACGTCGCGTTCAGTGATGTGCTGTCTTTTTTCCATAGGGCGCCGACGTACTGAATCGCGGCGAGTCTCGCATCGTTAGCCGAATCACGCCCGGCCAGGCTGTAGCTAGTGAGGACTGCAGAGAGATCCGCGATCGAAGATCTGTCCGCCAGCATTCCGATCACCGTGGCTCTGACGTAGAAATCGGGATCACGCAGGCCGTTGATCAGCAGCGCGTGCACAGTGTCCTCGAGCGGCATGCCAGCCGGCGGGGTGATTGCGGCGTAAGCGGCCTCGCGAACCCGCGGGTCGGAGTCGCGCGTAAGTGGCGTAGCGCGCACAAACGTGAACGCTCGATCGAGAGTGTCGCCCGAAGCAGATGCCACCGCAGCTCGCAGCCGCCAGTCAGGGCTCGATGCCCACGAGGTCAGCTCTGCGGGTCTGAGCCCAGCGTGTGCAGCCGAAGCCAGCAGGGACGCCCGATACACAATCGACGTATCCGCCGCCCACAACGCGACGAAATCGGTCGCATCCTTTGTAAGAACTGTCCCAAAGCTTTGAGCAGCAGCAATGCGCACGTTCGGATCGACGTCGCGGATTGCATAGACGAGCGCTGGTTTTGCGGGCGCTCCGTATGTGGCAATTGAGCGAACCGCGTTTATGCGAACGTGCGGATCGACGTCGCCGACAAGCCGCGCGAGAACACCGAAGGCTTTGACGCCGAGTGAATCGCCGGCGGCAGATTTGGCGAGACCGCGCGCGATTTCACCTCGTGCGCGCTGTCTCCCGCTGTTGACGTCGGTGTAGGGCGCCGACATTTCCTCCGCGCGATCGGGGGTTTGGGCTCTCGCGCTCAGTAGAGGTGAGGCCTCGAGATCGATGAGATCGCGAACACCCGCCGGCGCCCGCGTACGCGCAAACGCGTAAGCCGCCGCCCACACTACCGACGGGTGACGCTCGTGCAGGTACGGCTCCAGTACCGCGATCGGCACAGGTCGGAGTTTCGCAGCGGCCAACAACAGCTGGATCGCCGTGTCGGGATCGCGCTGAGTTTTGAGTCCCGTTATGATCGCAGTTCTGGCGGGCCCCCCAATCTCGCCGAGAGCCCAGGCTGCTTCGCGCGCGACTTCGTGATTCGCGGCGAGTGCGACGCTCAAATCAGCGATGGAGGCCGTATCGCGAAGAAGCCCCAGTGCGTAGGCCGCGTCCGCGCCAACGGTGAGGTCGCGATCCGCAAGCAAGCTGCGGAGGCGTGTCGATCCGGACATTCCTTGCTCCCGCCCGACCTGACCGATCGAGAGTGTGGCCACCGCCCTGAGCGGCTGCCACTTGCTCGAGAGCGCGCGCTCGACGAGCGGCATGTCGAGCTGTCGCGTATCCGCCATCGAGAGAAGCCGAGCGTAGAGATTGATTTCTTGCGCTCCAACTCCCGACGGGAGCTTTTGCGCACTAGCTCGTGCAGCGAGCCCCAGCATGAGAGCGGCGATGAGTGTTTTCTTACGAAGCCGCATTTCTTAACAGTTGGCGAAGAGTTTCTGGCAAGGTCGTCAGTCGAGAGTCGCGAGTGAGTGAAGCGAGCTTTGTCGATGCCGTCACAAACCGTTCTCCTGTTTCCGCGTTCGTAATCACGTAGTCGAAGGTCAAAGTACGCGACCTCACATCGCTAATGGTCGTGGTAACTCGTATCAGGTTGTCATAGCGAGCGGCAGAATGGAACCGGAGGCTCGCTTCGACCACCGCAAGAGTGACGTTCTGGCGCTCGAGCTCGGCGTACGGTGTACCCAAAGCGCGGATGAATTCTGTTCGTCCGATCTCACACCAGATCAGGTAGTTCGAGTGATACACCACCTGCATCTGATCAGTCTCAGCGTATCGTACGCGGAACTCGACGGTGTGGGCCGTACCACGATTGGATTCGGGTGTCATGTGAGGGGGAAATCCGAAAATGCCCCTCTCACACTGCTTTGTAAAGGCTTCGCCAAGACGCTAACTTGTGCCGTGCTCAAGGCCCCGTGCTACATCGTATCGGACGCGCACCTCGGAGTTGCCAGCCCGCAGATTGAGCGCTCCTTCGTAGGTTTCCTTCGCGGACTCGCGGGAGAGGCCAGATCGCTTGTCATTAACGGCGACCTGTTCGACTTCTGGTTCGAGTGGAAGACCGTGATCCCGCGAAAGAGCTTCCGCGCGCTGGCTGCCCTCGCGGAGCTCAAGGACGCGGGCGTGGAAATCCTCTGGGTTGCCGGCAACCACGATTGCTGGGGTGGCGAGATCCTGCGAGACGATGTTGGCGTCTCGTACATCGTTGGTCCGTGGGAGGGCACGATCGCGGGCTGGAAGACACGAATCGAGCACGGCGACGGCTTGCGGGACAAAGAGGATCGCGGCTACAGGATGATCCGTCCCGTCATGCGGCACCGGCTCGCAATCAAGGCGTTCCGGATGCTGCATCCTGACTGGGCGAGTGGACTCGCACACAGCAGCTCGAATGCGAGCAGAACGTACAGAGCCAAAGACGAGGGACGCGGACTGCGCAGCTACGCAGCAGGACAACTGGCCGAGTCCAAGGATCTCGAGCTACTGGTGTACGGGCACTCGCACGTCGCCGCGCTGGAGAAGATGGAGAGCGGCGGAGTGTTCGCAAATGCAGGATCGTGGCTCGACGCGCCGACGTTTCTCAGGGTGACGGACGAATCGATAGAGCTGCTCCAGTGGGATGGGTCATCCCAGGGTAAGTGCCTCAACTCGGTCAATCGGTGACCCGAGGAAGCGCTCCGCGAGTCCAAGGAAGGTATCTGGCGCGTCCGAGGCGATGAAACGATAGCGAGCCTGGTTGGGCGTGGGGTTATCGAGTCCCTTTGCCCGCAATACTTCGCCCGCTTCGCGCGCAGTCTCGTATGCACTGTCGATGAGCCTCACCTGCCGTCCCACGACATTGCCGATCACCGTCTTCATCAGTGGATAGTGGGTGCATCCGAGTACGAGCGTGTCTACTTCGGCTGTCACAAGCGGGGCAAGGTAGTTCCGCGCAATCGCTCGAGTGGGCTCCGTATCAACCCATCCCTCCTCAACCAGTGGCACAAAGAGAGCGCAAGCCTGCGCCGTAATCTGTGCATCGGGCAACAGCCTTTTGATTTCCTTTTCGTATGCCCGGGACTTGATTGTGCCGGCCGTGCCGATCACACCAACGTGCCTCGATTTCGTCGCTGAAACGGCCGCGCGAGCGCCTGGCTCGATCACGCCGATTATCGGGAGATCGTACTCCTCGCGCAGCGCCGGAAGAGCGTGTGCGGTGGCGGTATTGCAGGCGATGACGAGCGCCTTGATGCCTTCGCCCCGTAAATAGGAGGTGATCTCGCGGCTGTACCGAAGCACCGTATCGGGACTCTTTGGCCCGTAGGGCACGCGCGCCGTGTCTCCGAAGTAGATGATGCTCTCGTTGGGCAGTTGACCGATCATCTCACGTACAACAGTGAGTCCTCCCATTCCGGAATCGAAGACTCCGATCGGTGCGTCGTTGCTCAACGAAGTGGAATGCTGGCGTACACGGTCAGCGAGCGGGCGCTCGATACGGCTCCAATGTTCGCCTTGAAATCCCACAAGTTTGCCGCTACGTAGGCGTCAGCACCGGAAAAAAGGTGGTTGAATATGATCGCCGCGATCCAGTCTTCGTAGTGCACTCTGCGCGCCTTGATACGGTCTGGTGTGAAGGGACTCACATCCCAGGTATCGGGAACAGGGAGGTCGGTCTTTGGATCGATAATGGCAAGTCCGGTCACAGGATCAACTTTGTAAGTCGCGACGACGCTGTCGTGGGCCAGAGATCTTGCCTCCGCGAGATCCTGCGCTGATTTGCGCGCCATCGCGATCGAGCCGATCTCGATGATCGTGAAAAGCATGGCGGCACGGTCACGTCCAAACACAGTCTGTGCGTAACCTGGAAGTAGGAGCGACGACAGAAACGCCCGGCGTGGACTCATGGGCGGATGTGGAGTCGTGTCGGCCGGCTGCGCGGGCCGCGCCTGCGCTTGCTGTGGAGCGATTCCGGCGCGAGCGCTGTCCCGCTGTTGCGCTTGGCTCGACCGCGGTAACAACGAGCTGACGCAGAAAACCGCTGCGGCAAGTGACGTGGCGGGAGAGTGTGGGAATCGAACCCACCCGACCTTACGGAGTAAGGTCACAGTGATTTTGAAGATCACGGAAGCCACCAGGCCCCATCCACCCCCACTTGTCTCACTCGACTTCGATCGCAACTTCTCCCCGTTCGATGACCTCGCCAATCAGTACCGATCCACCGACGCGTGAAAGATAGTTAGCGGCCGCGCTGCGACTGACACAAACCAAAAGGCCACCGGAAGTCTGAGGGTCATGGAGAATTGCGCGGTCCTCATCGTTTCCCTTTTTCCAGCGCACGTAATCCCGGAGGTACTCGGCGTTCCTCTTCGCGCCATCGGTGACAAGACCGGCGCGCACGGCCTCGCGTACGCCGGGAAAGATTGGAATGGAATCAAGCGCGACGCGCAGCGTGACCTTGCTTGCACGTGCTATGTGCGACATGTGGCCGAGCAATCCGAACCCAGTGATGTCGGTCGCGCAACGCACGCCCAGGGCCAGCGCGGCGCGGCTCGCCGCTCCGTTAAGCGTTTTCATCGCTTCGAGCATTGGAGTCTGCGCTTGAGCCGTTAGGTGCCCTTTCTTTGCCGCTGTCGCCAGGATCCCGTTTCCGACAGGCTTGG
>CATPBD010000015.1 GCA_955652265.1 uncultured Gemmatimonadaceae bacterium
ATCGACACGATTCCGAAAACGCTGCTGGTGGTCGAGGACAACGAGACACAGCGGCAGAGCATCGTCGAGCTCATCGCGCACGACGACGTCGAGATCACGGCCGTCGGCTCGGCGGAAGAAGCCCGCAACAAGCTGCAGGAAAAGCACTTCGACTGAATGGTGCTCGACCTGGGACTCAAGAACAGCGGGATGAGCGGATTCGACCTGCTCGAGAAGGTAAAGTCGGATCCGGAGAATCACGATCTGCCGATAATCATCTACACAGGCACCGAGCTGAGCCCGGAAGACGAGACGAGGATCAAGAAGTACGCGGAGACGATCATCGTGAAGGATGTCAAGTCTCCCGAGCGGCTTCTCGACGAAACCGCGCTTTTCCTGCACCGGATCGAGGCGAAGCTGCCGGAGCAGAAGCGGAAGATGCTCGAGCATCTGCACGATGCCGATTCGGTAGTAGCCGGCAAGAGCGTGCTCGTGGTCGACGACGACGTCCGCAACATCTTCTCGCTGACGAGCATGCTGGAGGATCACGGCATGTATGTCCGCTTCGCGGAGAACGGAAAGCAGGCAATCGAGCAGCTGAAGGAAGACCCGAACGTGGATGCGGTGCTGATGGACGTCATGATGCCCGAAATGGATGGCTACGAGACGACCAAGGCAATTCGAGCGATGGATCAGTTCAAGGCACTGCCCATCATCGCGCTCACCGCCAAGGCGATGAAGGGAGATCGTGAGAAGTGCATTGCGGCGGGGGCTTCGGACTACATCACGAAGCCGGTAGACACAGATCAGTTGTTGTCACTGTTGCGGGTGTGGCTGTACCGGTAGCGGCAGTACCCAGCACAGGCGCCGAGCCCGACCGGCAGTCCTTCAAGCCCGATCTCGAGAGAATCGAGATCGAGCTGCTGCTGGAGGGAATCTTCCGTCACTACGGATTTGATTTCCGCGCCTACGCGTACGCATCGATCCGACGCCGATTGTGGAAGCGGATCGAGGAGGAAGGGCTCTCGAGCGTGAGCGCCTTGCAGGAGCGCGTGCTGCACGATCCCGAGATGATGGAGAAGCTGCTCCTCGATCTCTCCATCAATGTGACGTCGATGTTCCGCGATCCGGGCTTTTACCAGACCTTCCGCGAGCACGTGGTACCTCTCCTCAGGACGTATCCCTTCATCCGCCTCTGGCACGCCGGCTGTTCGACGGGTGAAGAGGTCTACTCGATGGCGATCCTGCTGCGCGAGGAAGGTCTGTACGATCGATCACGCATCTACGCGACGGACATCAACGAGGTCGTGCTGCAGAGAGCGAAGGCGGGGATCTTCCCGCTGGAACGGATGCAGGAGTACACCGACAACTACATGCGGGCCGGAGGGAAGAGATCGTTCTCGGAGTATTACACGGCGAAATACGGCGGAGCGCTATTCGATCAGTCGCTGACGAAAAACGTGGTATTCTCGCAGCACAACCTGGTGACTGATCGCTCGTTCAGCGAGTTCAACGTCATCCTCTGCCGGAACGTGCTGATCTACTTCGACAAGACACTGCAGTCGAAGGTCCACGGACTCTTTTACGACAGTCTCGCCATGTTCGGCGTGCTGGGGCTGGGAAGCAAGGAGACGCTGCGCTTCATGGCCCACGAGGAGTGCTACCAGCAGATCGCGCCGCCGGAAAAAATCTTCCGGAAGGTGAGATAGATGCCGTACTCGGTTGTCGGTATCGGAACCTCGTGGGGCGGTCTCGCCGCCATGAGGAAGCTGCTGAGTGACCTGCCGGCGGATTTCAGTTTGCCCGTCGTCGTGGTGCAGCATCGCGGCAAAGATTCCGATCAGCTGCTGACCGAGCTCCTTCAGGACGCGACTGATCTGACTGTGTGCGAGGTCGAAGACAAGGATCCGCTAATGCCCGGCAGAGTCCACGTCGCCCCCGCGAACTATCACATCCTGATTGAGGCAGGCCATCTGTCGCTGACCATCGAGGAACCGGTGCGATTCAGCAGGCCATCGATCGACGTGATGCTCAGTTCGGCGGCTGATACGTACGGCAAAGGCGCTATCGGAGTCGTGCTCACCGGAGCCAACGAAGATGGAGCTCGGGGTCTCGCTGACATCGTTAAACTGGGCGGCCGTGCCCTGGTGCAGGATCCGCGAACGGCTGAGATTCCGATCATGCCGGATGCCGCCGTGAAAGCAGTCCCCAGCGCCGAGGTGCTTCCGCTGGAGGCGCTGGCGCCGAGGCTGGTCGCGCTCAGTCACGAGCGGGAGAAGGCCGGAGCGAGGAGAGCGGTATGAGCGACGAGCGCGTCAACATCCTCCTCGTCGACGATCGAGCGGAGAATCTTCTCGCCCTCGAGGCAATTCTGGAGCAGCTCGGCCAGCACCTGATTCGCGCGAACTCGGGACCGGAGGCTTTGAAGAAGGTACTGGTCGAAGAATTTGCGATGATCCTGCTGGACGTGCAGATGCCCGGAATGAACGGCTTCGAGGTGGCGGAGATCATCAAGTCGCGAGAGAGGTCACGCACGATACCCATCATCTTCCTGAGCGCCATCAGCAAGGAAGACGCGTATGTGTTCAAGGGCTACTCGATGGGCGCGGTGGATTATGTGTTCAAGCCCTTCAATCCGGATGTGCTCAGATCGAAGGTGGCGGTCTTCGTGGATCTCTTTCTCAAGCAGCGGGAGATCCAGCGCCAGGGCGACCTGCTGCGCGACATGGAGAAGCGCGAGCTCGAGCTCGAGCACCGCACATCACTGCTCGAAGCCGAAGCGCGCTCGGCGGCCAAGCTGTCGCAGATGAACGACGAGCTACACCGCCGTCAGGTGGCGCTCGAGCAGGCGATGGGTGCGCGCAACAGGTTTTACGCCTCGATGAGCCATGAGCTGCGGACCCCGATCAACGCCGTGATCGGCTACAGCACGTTGATGCTCGACAATATCTACGGTCCGCTCAACGCCAAGCAGAAGGAGGGTCTGCAGCGCACTCTCAAGGCGGCGCGGCACCTGCTCGAGCTGGTGAACGATGTCCTCGACCTTTCCAAGATCGAGGCTGGGAAGATCGAGCTCACGCTACAGCCCGTGATGTTCCCCGGGTTGATCGAGGACCTGTTCGTCACCGTGCGGCCGCTCGCCGACGAGTATGGCTCTTCTCTCGCTCTCGACATGGAGAGCGAGCCGTTCAACATCGTGAGCGACCCACGGCGAGTGAGGCAGATCCTGCTCAATCTGCTGTCGAACGCGATCAAGTTCGGCGAGGGGAAGCCGATCCGCGTCGCGTGCAAACAATGCGCGGACAAGGGTGTAGAAATAGAAGTCATCGATGAGGGAGTCGGGATAGCGCAGGAGGACATGGTGCGCATCTTCGAGGAGTTCGTTCAGGTGTCTGAATCCAAACAGCCGGGCACCGGCCTGGGACTTCCGATCTCGAGGCGACTGGCCCAACTGCTGGATGGGTCTTTGACCGTGCACTCGGTGCCAGGGCAGGGAAGTGCCTTTCGTCTCACCCTGCCGCCCTCTCTTGAGGACGACCTGGCGCCTGCTGCTGAGTTATCCGCCGCTATGGTGGGTTAACTACATCCTTTTATTGGCACAGACCCTGCCCTCTATAGTAGGGCCGTCGCGTTGAGCGGGGGTCCATTCTGGAGGCTTTAAAATGTTCAAAAAGTTACTAATTCTTCCGGCCGCGGCTCTCGCGTTCGCATGCTCGAAGGGCGACAACAAAACTGCCGCCGACAGCGCGCTGAATTCTGATCTTTCGACCGCCGCCGCGAGCGGCGCGTACACGCCACTCGACAGCATCACTGCTGCGGAGCGCGCGGGCACGGCAAAGGGGCTGGCGAGCACAAGCGCAGCACCCCGGACCGTCTATCGCGCGCCAGTGCGTCGCACCACGACCACTCGTCGCAGCTCGTCGGGCGGAACGTATTCCTCGGCTCCGGTTTACAGCGCTCCTGCTCCGGCTCCAGTGGTAGTCAAGCACACCAAGCGTGACGCCGCGATCGGCGCTGGCGCTGGCGCTGTGATTGGCGCGGTCGCCGGCAGGAGCGTGAAGGGCGCGATCATCGGTGGCGCAGCCGGAGCGATCCTCGGCGGCATCATCGGCAACAACGTCGACAAGACGAAGAAGTAGGGCTGCCCGCTCTCCTTCTGGGCGCTCCGCACTGTTCTAGGGTGCGGGGCGCTTTTTTGTTTTTGAACTGCAACTGAACAGGCGGGAGTTGCCAGTAGCGTAGATGTTAGTTGACAGTTCACTACGCCCGGACTTATCAGGGTGGCGTTTGGAGCAACTGCTTGTGACGCAACGCCCGTATTGAAGTCTGGACGTCATGAACTGAAAACTTGAATCTGTGCTACTGATAGCTCGCGCCTGTTCTGTCGCTTTTGATCCCGATCAACTGAGATGCAAATTTTCGGTTTCTGCTTGTGTTCTTCCCGATTGTTACTTACGATCAACGGGCATGTTTCCAGACCCAGACAACGCGCCTCTAAAGGACGGCGCCGTACCTCTCCGCGCACTGTGTATTGCGCGCCATTGCTTTTTGAGCGAACACATCGCCCGGTATTTCGCCCATATGGGCATCCTCACGACCGAGGCGGTGGGGCTCGATGCGGCGCTCGAGGCCGCGGCGTTGACGTCACCCGATGTTGTCATCTGCGACTACGACCTGCTGGCGACGATTCCGCTCGAGAAGTGGGAGCGTGACACGCTGCTCTCCAACACCCCTGTAATCGCTGTGAGCCTCACGAGGCACTCCCAGGAGCTGCAACTGCTTGATGTCAATGGAATCGCCGGCTTCCTTTACCTGCCGACGCTTGAGACCGCGCCAGCCCTCAAGATTCTGCACGCAGCCGCGACTCGCCCGAAGTACACGCTTCCCCTCCCCCTGCCTCTTCCCCTCCCTCTGAAGAGAGCGCCAAGGACAGTAGAGCGCGGTTAAATTTAGAGGTATGAGCTCCGACCCGATCACGGGTGTCTTCAACGACGGTTACATAAGCGAGGCGTATGAAGCCTACCGGCGCGACCCGGCGTCGGTTGACGAATCGTGGCGACAATTCTTCAGGTTTGCCGAGAGCTTGGGCAGCGGTGCACCGGTCGCGGCAGAAGAGGCTCCCTCGACACAACTGGTCGATGCCGAGCTGCTGAGGAAAGTTGCCGCCGCAGCCAAGCTTGTCGATGCGATCCGCAATTTTGGCCACCTTGCTGTCCCGCTCGATCCGCTCGGCACACCGCCCAACGGGACTCCCGAGCTAACTCCGGAGTTTCATGGCCTGACAGAAGAGGATCTCCAGAGGATCCCCGCAGCAGCGCTTGGTGGTGAAGCCGGAACTGCAGCAGACGTAGTCGCGAGTCTGCGCGATTTTTATTCGTCACGAATCGGCTTCGAGATCTCGCATCTTGGCAAAGTCGACGAACGCGAGTGGCTGCGCGAACAGATCGAGAGCGGGCGACTCAACGCACCACTCAGCGGGCAAGAGAAGCGCGCGGTTCTGCAGCGCCTCACCGAGGTTGATGGCCTGGAGCGCTTTCTCGGTCGCGCGTACCAGGGGTACAAGCGCTTCTCGATCGAGGGTGGAGATGTCCTCGTCCCGATGCTCGACGTCGCGATCGAAGCGGCAGCCACGCATGGCACGCGCGAAATCGATCTCGCCATGGCGCATCGTGGCCGCATCAATGTCCTCGCCCACACACTGGGCAAGCCGTACGCGACAATCTTCGAGGAGTTCGAGGGCAAGCACGCCACTACCAATGCGGTGAGTGAAACCGGAGACGTGAAATACCACCTCGGCGCACGTGGGACCAGACAGACGGCGAGCGGCGCCGAGGTCGATATCGTGCTGATTCCTAATCCCAGCCATCTCGAAGTGGTGAACCCGATTCTCGAAGGCGTGGCGCGCGCGCGGCAGGTTATGGCGGGCGGTGGACAGCGGGACGAAGCGGCGGTGCTGCCGGTCTGCGTGCATGGCGACGCGGCGTTCCCCGGCGAGGGAGTGGTGGCTGAGACTTTCAATCTTTCGGGACTCGAAGGTTTCCGAACGGGCGGGACGCTGCACATCATCGTCAACAATCAGGTTGGATTCACGACGGATCCCATCGATGGCCGCTCGACGCACTATGCCAGCGACCTGGCCAAGGGATTCGAGGTGCCGATCGTTCACGTCAACGCGGATGATGCGGAATCGTGCGTGCACGTTACGAGACTCGCAATCGAGTATCGCGCCAACTTCGGCAAGGATTTCCTTATCGACGTCGTCGGCTACCGGCGTCACGGTCACAACGAGACTGACGAGCCGTCGTTCACACAGCCGACGCTCTACAAGAAAATTCGCTCACATCCTTCGACGCGCGAGGTGTGGGGCAATCGACTAGTCGCCGAAGGAGTCGTGACCGACGACGAAGTGAAGAGGCTCGATGCTGATGCGGCTGCGAACTTCGACCGTATTCAGACGGCGATGAAGAGCGGAGAGATTCATCCGCCCGAGCACCGCGCGCCGAAGGAAGGAGAAGCGGATCTGTCGGGTGCCGATGAAGACACTGGAGTCGATCCAGATCGGCTGCGAGCGCTGAACGATCGTCTGCTCAAATGGCCCTCGACGCTCAAGGTGAATCCGCGGCTTGCGAAAACTCTGGCGCGGCGCGCCGAAGCAATGGGTGATGCTGGCGGGATCGACTGGGGACACGCCGAAGCGCTCGCGTTCGCATCACTCCTCACTGATGGAACATCGATCCGTCTCACGGGTCAGGACGCCGAGCGCGCGACCTTCTCGCACCGACAGGCGGTGCTGCACGACGCCGAGTCGGGCGATATCTACGTTCCGCTCGCGCACGTCGCGGATGGCGAGACCCACGGCCGGTTCGAGATCTACAACAGCCCGCTCTCGGAGACAGCAGTGCTCGGATTCGAGTACGGCTATAGTACCGCCGCCGAGGATACGCTGGTGTTGTGGGAGGCGCAGTACGGGGATTTCGTGAACGTCGCGCAGCCGATCATCGACCAGTTCATCGCGGCAGACCGTGCCAAATGGGGGCAGGACTCATCGGTGGTCCTCCTTCTTCCGCACGGATACGAAGGTCAGGGTCCGGAACATTCGAGCGCGCGGCTCGAGAGATTTCTGCAGCTCTGCGCCGAGGGAAATCAGCGCGTCGCTTATCCTTCGACACCGGCGCAGTACTTTCACGTCCTGAGGCGGCAAGCGGCGTTGACGGAACGTCGTCCACTGATTCTGATGCAGCCCAAGAGCCTGCTGCGTCTGCCAGAGGCTGCGTCCAAGCTTAGCGATCTCGTTTCCGGAAGTTTCCGTCACGTGATCGACGATCCGGTCGCGTCGCAGACGCGTAAAGCGGTAACGCGACTCGTGTTCTGCACGGGAAAGATCTATTACGATCTTGCCGCGAAGCGCGCGCCACACGTAGCAATTGTGAGGATTGAGGAGCTGTACCCGTGGCCCGGGGCTCAGGTCGCGCAGATCGTCGATCTATATCCGGCGATCGAGGAGGTCATCTGGGCGCAGGAAGAGCCGAAGAATCAGGGCGCGTGGACGTACGTCGCGCCGCGACTCCGGATGTCGACGGGCAACGCGCTGCCGACCCGATACGTCGGTCGTCCTGATCGCGCGAGCCCGGCGGAGGGATACGCCGAGGCGCACAAGAAGGAGCAGGAGCGCATCGTCGCCGAGGTGGATGCGCCGGTGCAGCAGTCATCGGGCGCGAAACGTCGCGGCATGGCGCTCAAATCCTGAGCACGGATTCTCCAACAATAATGAAGAGAGCGCGGCTTCAGGGTTCCGCGGCGCGCGCCCATATCGCCGTGGTAACACTTGCTCTGCTGGGTGCGGGCGTGCTGATGCCGTATCCCGGAAGCGCGCAGGGGATACTTCCTTCCGCCGCGAGCATTCGGGTGCAGAACGCGCCGGAGCGGATGCGCGTGCTCTGGATCGCGGCGCACCCGGATGACGAAGATACGCAGCTCATCGCGTGGCTTGCGCGCGGACGTCGGGTCGAGACCGCGTATCTATCACTCACCCGCGGGGACGGCGGGCAGAATTTGATCGGCAACGAACTGGGCGAAGCCCTCGGCGTGATTCGGACCGAGGAGCTGCTGGCGGCGAGGCGGATCGACGGCGCGCACCAGTACTTTGCTCGCGGCTACGACTTTGGCTTCTCGAAGACAGCTGACGAGACGCGGCAGCACTGGCCGCAGGACTCGCTGCTGAATGATGTGATGACGGTGATGCGGGCGTTCAAGCCGCACATCGTGATTACTACCTTCTCGGGGACGCCTCGCGACGGACACGGTCAGCACCAGATCTCGGCTATCGTGGCCAGGCAGGCGTACGATCTGGCTGCGGATACGGTGCGGTTCCCAGTAAAGACGTTTGGCGCGGCGTGGAGACCGCTCAAGTTTTATCGGCTTGCGCGATTCTCGCCGCAGGATCGGACGATTGCGATCAACGTCGGCGAATACGATCCGTATCTGGGCCTGTCGTATCAGGAGATCGCGGCGGACAGCCGATCGCAGCACAAATCGCAGGGGCAGGGAACGCTTCGGCGAAAGGGCGTTGTCTGGGATTATCTCACGCGCGAGGATTCGCGCATTCCGGCGCCACCCGCCAAGGAAGAGAAGTCGATTTTCGCTGGTCTCGACACCACGCGGCTGCTGGTGCAGGACGGTCGTATAACGCCGCCGGAGCTTCCACCAGGAATCGCGCTCGAGGCGGTCGCGGACAGACAGGCGCTCGCTGTTGGCGACACGGCGAAGGTCACAATGACCCTCTACAATCGCGGACGCGTGCCGGTTCACATCGAGAGTGGAACCATCCATTTCCCCCCGACGCTGCCGCCGGACTCCAGCTATAGATGGACCCAACCCTTTGTCGGTACAGAGATGACCCAGCCATGGTGGCTCGCTGAGCCCCGGAACGGGGATTTGTTCACGCCGCGCATCAACGGAACGTCGGAAGATGAAAGGGAACGGCAGAAGTGGGCGCACGTGACGGTTTCAACGCCTGCGGAGGGAACCCTGTCCGACGCTGCCGCTCCGATCGTCTTCCACTACGTGGATCGCGTTCGCGGCGATGTACAGCGACCGCTGATCGTGGCTCCCGGGATCTCAATCGCGCTCGATCAGGCGACGACAATGATCCGCGCAAACGTCCCATCGAATCAATTGATCAAGGCGACACTGCGCTCGGCCTTCACTGATTCTGTGCCAGTGACTGTCGCTCTATCGCTTCCCCGGGGACTCGCCGCCGACTCACTGAGTCGTACGGTTCTCATGGCGCCAGGATCCACTCGCACTCTCGCTTTCAGAGTCAAGGGTACCCTGCCTCGCGGAACATACGAGATCAGGGCGACGAGCTCAGCGAAGGGACGATCGTATCGCGCGGGCTACATTCCGATAGAGTATCCGCATATCAATCCGCAGCGGATCTATCGTCCGTCGAAAATCAGCGTCAACGCGGTCGATGTCGTTCTGCCTGCGCGGCTCAACGTCGCATACGTTTCGGGAGTGGGTGATAATGTCGCGCCGGTGCTCCAGCAGCTTGGCGTTCCGCTCGCCATAGTTGATGCGGATGATCTCCCCCAGACTGACCTTAGTCGCTTTACCGCGGTCGTCGTCGGGCCGCGTGCGTATCAATCGAGTCAGAGTCTTCAGGACAACAACGACTATCTACTCGCATACGTGCGCAACGGTGGTCGTCTCGTCGTTCAGTACGGGCAAGGCGAGATGCAGCAACCGGGCATCATGCCTTATCCAATCACACTCAGGCAGCCGGCGGAGCGTGTCACCGACGAGAATGCGCCGGTGACCTTCACCGATCCCCAATCACCGTTGCTCAACACGCCAAACAAGATTACCCCGGAAGATTTCAACGGCTGGGTGCAGGAGAGGGCGTCTTACATGCCCTCGACGTTCGATTCGCGCTACCGCACCATGCTCGCGATGAGCGATCCGGGTGAGCAGCCAAATCGTGCCGCCATTCTAGCAGCGGCATACGGGCGCGGAACTTACATCTACGTCCCGCTCGCGCTCTTCCGCCAGCTTCCCGCCGGCGTCCCCGGTGGCGCGCGCATCTTCGCCAACCTCCTCGGCGGCAACAGCATTCGATGAGACGAGCTGGCTGGCTCGTCACGGTTGGCGCACTCGCGATTTCGGCGTGCAGCTCGGATCATCGCACGGTTCTCATCGTCTACTCGCCGCACGGAAAGGAGCTGCTCGACTACCTCGAGAAGGGATTCGAGAAGGCGCATCCCGACATCGATGTGCAGTGGGTCGACATGGGCTCGCAGGAAGTTCTGGAGCGAGTGCGGGCCGAGAAGCCGAATCCACAAGCGGATGTGTGGTTCGGGGCGCCGGCGGAAGCTTTTGACAGAGCGACAAAGGAAGGCCTGCTGCAGCCGTACAGGCCAACCTGGGCAGCAGCAATCGACGCCGACGGGCGCGAAGCGCACGATAACTGGTACGGGACGTACCTGACACCCGAAGTCATCGGCTACAACAGTGTGGCGGTGAAGGATTCCGAGGCGCCAAAGGATTGGGACGATCTTCTCGATCCGAAATGGAAGGGGAGGATCCTCATTCGCGATCCGATCGCCTCGGGGACGATGCGCGCGATCTTTGGCGCCATCATGGCGCGCTCCATTGCGCAAACAGGCAAGCCTGATGCAGGCTATGAGTGGCTACGGAAGCTCGATGCCAATACCCGTGAGTACGTTCTGAATCCGACGTTGCTATACCAGAAGCTTGGACGGCAGGAGGGAGTGGTGACGATGTGGGACATGCCCGACATCGCGACGCTCGAGCAGCGGACGCGCATTCCGGTCAAGTACTCGATTCCGGCGAGCGGGACTCCGCTGCTGG
>CATPBD010000016.1 GCA_955652265.1 uncultured Gemmatimonadaceae bacterium
CGCCCGGATAATCCTCGGCGTACGATTTCCAGGTGAGACCTTTTTCTTCCAGGCGATCGGCGATCGTTGGGCCCTTAAGCGGCGGCGGTCGGTGGTCGCTCTCCAGGCCGAATGTGGTGCCCGCAACGATCGCCAGATAATTCGGAAAGGATGGGTGCGTAATGGCGTGGTAGTTCGAAAACCAGGCACCTCTGCGCGCCAGAGAAGAGATGTATGGATCAGCCAGCGCCTGGTCGGTTCCCTCGTTCTCCATTATCACGATGACGACCTGATCGAAGTACTTGCCTACAGGTTTCGCCGAATCGACCTGGGCCTGCAGTGATGAGAAGCTCAGCCACCCGAGTGACACCGCACAGAGGGACGCCGAGTTAAAGCCGCGATTGGACGGCATAGAGCTCACTAGTATTTCTTCACCAACGCAACGGGCTAACAGGGAGCACGCTTGTTGCTTTACGAACGAGAGAGCGCGCGCGAGCGATAACGATAGTGCAACTCTCGAACGCGCGAGCTTCATTGTCATTCTCCCGACAGGTAGAGGCAATATTCTCACCGCGGGAGCGCGGACGTCTCAACGCCTGTACTCCACTAATCCTGGGAATTATGCGATCCAGAAAGCTTTTTACCGCATGCTCATTGGTGATCGGCGCGGCGGCCGGGTCTTCGGCCTGTTCAAACGGGCAGCAGCCGGTGCCGGGCAGCATCAATACCACCTCCGCCCAGTCGTCGTCGCCGCAACCGGCCGTCACCGCGCAGCCTGTGGCGCAGCAACCGACAACCGCCACCGTGGTCACGCCGCAGGAGCGGCAGTTGTATCTCGACGCCGCCCGCACTTCATGGAATTTCGTGAACAGAATCACGGAGCCATCGACGGGCCTCGCCAGGGCGCACGAGAAGTATTCCTACGTGACGCTCTGGGACATTGCCGGTGTGATTGCCGCGAATTATACCGCGCACGAGCTAGCCTTTATCAACGACGCAACCTACGACTCGCACATCCAGCGCATACTTGCCACGCTCTCCACTGTCGACCTGTTCGATAAAGCGGCCTTCAATCGCATCTACGACGCGAAGACAGGGCGGATGGTCGACAACGCGTCGAAGATCTCCAACGTCGGCGCGGGGTGGTCGTCCGTCGACATTGGACGTCTCCTGATGTGGCTCCGCATTCTGGCCGTGAAGCAGCCGAAGTACGCGCCGCTCGCGACTCAGATCGTGCGACGGCTCGACATGTCCAAGCTTTTGAACGGCGGCTATCTGCAGGGAGTGGACCTCGATCCGAAAACCGGTAAGAGGGACATCTTCACCGAGAACGAGATCGGATACCAGCAGTACGCACTCTCCAGTTTTGCAATGTGGGGAGCGCGCATCAATCCCGCGGGACTCGATGTGCGATCGAACGTCGCCGTCGTCAACGTGCTTGGGGTGCGACTGCTGGTCACGAGCCCGGGAAACGACAGGGTGATGAGCGAGCCCTTCATCATGCTCGGAATGGAAACAGGCTTCCGCTCACCGGATCTCGCGCGCGAGGCGGCGCAGGTTCTCGCCGCACAGGCAGCGCGGTATCAGCGCACGGGAACCGTCACAGCCGTAACCGAAGATGCGCTGCCGGATCCGCCGTACTACTTTTACTACTACAGCGTCTACCACCGCGGCAAGTCGTTCGTCGTCGAAGGTCCGGGTGACAACATGTACGTCGACAAACCTCGGTGGGTCAGCTCCAAAGCGGCATTCGGTTGGAACGCTGTGTTGCCGAACGCGTACACTCAGCTGGTGCTGAAAACTGTACGGCCCGCGCTCACGCCGAACGGCTGGGGCTCGGGGGTCTACGAAGACACGCTCCAACCGACCGGAGTGCCTAGCCTGAACACCGCCGCGCTAATCATGGAGTCCGCGCTGTACAAGACTCGCGGGCGTCCGATTCTTGCCAACTAGATCACCGTCACAAGCAAAACTCAAAATGGAAGTCTGCAGCACAATGAAAAGCTGTAGGGGGCTCATCGCGCTCAGCGCGCTCGTGCTCGCGAGCTGCGAGAAAAACAGCGACGGCACGAGAGGAACCGCGGTGGCCGACGCGGCGTACCACACGAAAGCGGGTGCTGTCAACATCTACGCCGAAGACGGCGCCAACAACCTCGCTCCCGAAGCGGCGCGCGCTGTCCCGATGGTTTACGTGCCCAACTCACGCTCAGGAAGCGTGACGGTCATAGATCCGAAGACGTACGAGGTCGTGCGCACATTCCCCACCGGGAAAGTCCCCCAGCACGTCGTTCCGTCGTACGATCTCTCGACCCTCTGGGTAGCCAACAATGCGTCGAACAGCCTGACGCCGATCGATCCCCTCACCGCGCAAGAAGGAAATCCGGTGAAGGTCGACGATCCGTACAACATGTATTTCACCCCAGACGGGAAGAACGCGATGGTGATCGCCGAGGCCCGTCACCGGATCGATTTCCGAGATCCGAAGGACATGACGCTCCAGCAATCACTCCGTGTAGCGTGCAAGGGCCTGGATCACGTGGAATTCACGGCCGACAATCAGTATGCGATCGCGACCTGCGAATTTTCCGGACAGCTGGTGAAGATCGATCTCGCCACTCGGTCAGCAGTTGGATATCTCACGCTCGATCCCGACAAGTTCATCAATTACATCCCTCGGCAGATTTCGAGGTTGCTGAGCCGCCGTAAAGCGCGGAGCGCCGCGATGGCGGCGCTAATGACCGTTCCGTCAATGCCGCAGGATATTCGGTCGTCGCCGGACGGCAGCAAGTTCTACGTCGCCGACATGAAAGAGGATGGCGTCTTCGTGGTTGATCCCGTGAAGTTCGAGCGGATCGGATTCATTCACACCGGAGTCGGAACTCACGGCATTTATCCGAGCCGGGATGGAACGAAGCTGTATGTGACGAACCGCGGCTGGAACACTATCATGGGGGGTCGTCACGGACTTGGCTCGATCAGCGTACTCGATCCGTCGACGGACAAGGTCGTCGCCAATTGGCCGATTCCCGGTGGCGGAAGTCCCGACATGGGAGACGTGACTGCGGACGGCAAGGAACTCTGGGTCTCGGGTCGCTACGACGACGAGGTGTACGTCTTCGACACGGCGACCGGCAAGCTCACGCACCGAATTCCCGTCGGCCACGAGCCGCATGGTCTATGCGTGTGGCCGCAGCCCGGACGCTATTCACTCGGACACACAGGCAACATGAGGTGACGATTCACCAAGCCGCCTCAGCACGAAGATTACCATACCCATCAACAGAGTTTTCCGGTGACTATTCGTCTTGCAGCGCTTCTGCTCATGAGCCTTACGACTATTGCGCCGAGTATCCGGGCGCAGCGCTCTGTGTACATAGAAGACCTGACTTGGCCCGAAGTGCAGCAGGCAATTCAATCGGGCAAGACGAGCGCGATCATCTACATCGGCAGCACCGAGCAGGGCGGGCCGCACATGGCAATCGGGAAGCACAACTTCATCGCGCGCTACCTGGCAGGTGCGATCGCGATCAAGCTGGGTGACGCGCTGGTCTACCCCACGCTGCCGTTCGCGGTCACCGGTGACCCGATAAAGAAGACTGCGCACATGAGGTTCCCCGGCTCGGTAACCCTCACGCCGCAGACGTACCGCGCCGTCGTTCACGATGTCGCGCTCAGCGCTGCGGACGCCGGATTCAGGAACATCTTCATCATGGGAGACCACGGCGACGGTCAGGACGTGCTCGGCGCCGTGGCGAAGGAGCTGGACGCACAGTGGCGTCCGCGCGGTGTCCGCGTATTCTATGTGCCCGACGTGTACTTCAAGGAGAAGCAGCAGGCGCACGCCTATGAAGCATCACACGGGATCACGACGCACGACGTGCATGCCGGCACGGACGACACCTCTGAGCTGATGGCGCTTGATGCGCAGCATCACTGGATCCGCTCTGACAAGCTTGCGCCGAGCTCGGGCGCGCAGACCGCTGTCACAGGTGTCGACGGAGATCCGACGAAGGCGACGCCGGCATTGGGGAATGTTTTTCTTCAGTACAAGATCGACGACGCGGTGGCGCAGATCAGGCAGCAGCTCGCTTCTCGCTAACTGCCGCTCGGGCTGGCTACCGAGACGGAAGCTTTAACACGGATGCTTCGGATTGTGGGCGGATGCTCCGGATCGATCCGCTCGGCGTTACGCATCGTCTTGGCGGGCCGTGATTTTTTGGGAAATGCCACTCGCGATGCTTCTGGCGCGGCAGGCATCCGTCCTTCGAAATAACAAAAATCACTGGGCCTTGCGCTAGGAGCGGTACCGCAATTTGGAGCGATCCGCGTTGATCCGTTCCCATCCGAAGCATCCGTGTTCCCCTCCGTCCTTGATGCCTGGGCCCGAGCGGCATTTCCTAGTCCGGTAGCTCGCCGTTCTTTTGTTTGAGGGACGGTGGGTCGGGGACGATGGGCGCGACATCGTATTTCCACTGCACGTACGCCATGCGATCGAGGAGACGGTTCAACTCCTCCTCACTGAGCGTAGTGCAGAATCGCGCGATCCGGCGTGCGATCTCGCGTCGTGCGGCGGCTATTGCCTCAGATTTTCTTTTTTCGTCCATCGAGTCGGGATAGCGCTTTTGAAATCTCGCTTTGCGCTGCAAGAATCCTTCCCACCCGACTCGTTTGGATTATATGAAATTCTGTTTCCGAGTGCGAATGGCTGTTTTCAAGAAACAAAACGGAGGGGATTTCATCGATCGCTCGGTGGCGCCGAACTTTCGCGCTCGAGGATCGCGTCACGCTTCCGCCACCGATGCAACTGCTTGCACGCCGGACACTGGATCGGATCCTGATCCTCGATGGGCAACATCTCGAACGTCTGCGCATCCATCGCGAAGCCCGTGTAAACCAGTTTCCCCGTTCGGGGACACTTGATCAGTATGCGGTTCACCCTTTCCTCAGGAAGCCTTGCACAGATGAGGCGTTGCAAATAAGGGTCCGCCACCTGGGGGTTTTCCCGGCAGGTGCGCCCTGATCCGACGACTACTTAGTGCACTTAACCTGTGCTCTGACCTGGACGGTCTTGTTCGTCGGTGACATCTCGTTCGATATGACGAGGTGATACGTGCCGGCGGCGGGAAGAGCGTAGCTCAGGCTGGCCTCCGACCCGCGGATCGTATCCCACGACGAATGTGGAATCGCCGCCGGATTCGCGTGCCAAAAAACAAACTCGTCGTCGGTGAGCAGGAACGTTTCGAGGCCGCTGTCGAATCCGCCCGTGCCGTGCAATTGTCCCACGACCTGACACTTCTGGTCGCTTTCCGGAAGGATGAAATCGTAGTCCAGCGCGTCGTGCGCCGGGATGTGCGCGGCTTTGTCGTCGACGAGTTTTATCGTGAGAAGTTTTGTGGCGGCGGCCTTGGCGGCGGGAGTTCCGGCAATCGTCGGCGGAGGCGCGCCGACTGATATCGCTTGCGTGACGACCGGCTGACCGGCCGGCTCGGAAGTGATCTCCGGGGCAGCGTAAATGGGAGTTCTGGTAGGCGTGGCGAGAGCGACATCGGGAGTGCCCTGAATCAGGAACGCCATTACGGCGTATGCGACGACCAGGCCGGCGGCGACTCCTATTCGAGCCTTGGTGTCAGCCGGATCGGAAGTGGGAGGGCCGTCCTGCGCCCGATCCCACCCGCATTGCTCGCATTCCTTCGCCGAATCCTTCATCGGCGCGCCGCAAAAGTTGCAAAATTTCTTCACGTTCTTACCTGGATCCGCTGATGTGGTCCCGCTCCACTGGCGCTATTCTCTCTGCAATGATGACGAGCCAGTTTCCGGCGCGGATACAGCCGACACTCAGTTCGAGGGCGCTCCGCCGACCCCCATCATCCGCAGCATCACAGCGCTATGCGGTTTCACCGCGGTGGAGTACCTACCCTTCACCTTCCCGATCTCGGCGTGCGACCACAGGTCGCGCACGCTGGCGGAATCTGTGTGAATCCCGACGCGCGAGAGATAGGCGGTAATCGTATCCGCCTTTGCCGATCGATTGAGAAGCACGACGGCGTGGGTGCCGTTGCGGAGAGGCTTTGCCCACACCTGCAGCTCGGGCACAGGCTCCCACACCAGGATTCCCTGAGCGCCGAGTGAGTCCTGATCGACCGCGAGAACCTCGGGATTGGTGAGGATGATTCTCGTCGCCTCGGACATGCTCCGCAGATCATTCCCGGCGATGAGTGGGGCGGCCTGGATCGCCCACAGACTCAAATGCGCGCGGTACTCGTCGTCGGTCATGCCGCCGTTGCCGACCTCGAGCATGTCCGGATCATTCCAGGCGCCCGGACGCGCCACCGTGGAGTGCTGCGAAGACTGATCGAGGTTGGAAAGCATCGAGACCCATTTGTCCTCGATGTCGTCGGTGGTCCGCCAGAGGTTGCCAATGCCCGGCGCCCACTCCCATGGCTGGTTGGAGCCCCACTCGCAGAGGCTGAGCACGATGGGACGTCCCGTTTTGTCGAGCGCTTTGCGGAACTTCGCGTACTGCGCGCGCGCGTTGAGTCCGCTGGCGTTGCACCAATCTTCCTTGACGTAATCGACGCCCCACGCGGCATAGGTCCGCGCGTCCTGGTCTTCGTATCCGTAACTACCCGGCCGCCCCTGACATGTCTTCGTTCCGGCGTCGGTGTAGATCCCGAACCGGAGTTTTTTGCCGTGCACATAATCCGCGAGGGCCTTGATCCCGTGCGGGAAACGTGAAGAATCGGCGACGATGGTCCCCTTCGCGTCTCGGCTCACTTGCCAGCAGTCGTCGATCACGACGTACTGATAACCGGCGTCCCGCATGCCGCTCGACACCATTGCGTCGGCGGTCCCCCTGATCAGCGAGTCGCTGACATTGCAGCCGAAATGGTTCCAGCTGTTCCACCCCATCGGAGGAGTGAGCGCCAAGCGAGAAGAGGGCGGTGAGGAGATCGATGCGGCGAGTACGAGCGGGAGCAGGGCGAGACTGAGACGGGAGTCGATGCGCATTGATTCCTCTACGGGCGGACAAAGGAGAGTTAGCGACCGGATTATTGTACGCAACTACAACTTCTGTGCACGCGCTTTGGGGAACAGCCGCTCGGGTAGGCATCTGCCAGCCCCAGCGGCTGTTCTCAGTGAGAGATGCCTGCGCGCGAGCAAGGATGTAGTATTTCCCAATGCTGACTCGCGCGTTTATCGGATTACTGGGAATAACCCTCACAACTGCGCCCTTCACACAGGCACAGAGCCCCGCCAAGGCAAAGACACCGCCGACAATCGAGCTCCGATCTGGCCTTGTGATCAAGCAATCCGTCCGGATCACCCCTCGAGTTTATCGCCTCTCCGCCCCAGAGTCGCTCGACTCCGCGGTGGTCACTGTTAGCGGCGACGATATCACCGTCGATTTCGCCGGCGCAACGATGGAAGGCACGGCCTCTGATGCGATGCCTGATGTTGCCGCGGGCATTGCGATCCGCGTGGATGGCGGACGCAACGTACGCATCATGAACGCGCGCGTCCGCGGTTACAAAGTTGGAATCCTCGCTCGTCACGCAAAGAATCTCTCGCTCATCGACAACGACCTGAGCTACAACTGGAAGCCGAGGCTCTACAGCGTGATCGAGCACGAGAGCCTGATCGACTGGCTCTCGTTCCATCACAACGAAAAGGACGAGTGGCTGCGATACGGCGCGGGCGCGTACCTGAGTGACGTCGACGCTGGCGAGATCCGCGGCAACACCGTCACCCAGGGAATGAACGGCCTGATGCTGGTGCGGACAAACGGCCTCCGCATCTGGAACAACAACTTCTCATTCAACTCCGGGCTCGGAATCGGACTCTACAGGTCGAGCGGCAACTCCATACTGCACAACCGCGTCGACTACGACGTGCGCGGATACAGCGATCCGTTTTATCGTCGAGGTCAGGACGCTGCGGATCTACTGATGTACGAGCAGAGCGACAAGAACATCGTCGCGTACAACTCGATGACGCACGGCGGTGACGGCCTGTTTCTCTGGGCGGGGCAGAGCACGATGGACACCGGCGACGGGGGAGCCAACGACAACCTCTTCTACCTGAACGATTTCAGCTTCGCTCCGGCAAACGGGATCGAGGCGACGTTCAGTCGCAACGTTTTTGTCCGTAACTACGCCGAGGGGTGCGAGTACGGAATGTGGGGCGGTTATAGCTTCGGCTCCAGGATTGTCGGCAATCGATTCATCGACAACCGCACCGGGATTGCTATCGAGCACGGGCAAAACAACCTGATCGTCGCGAACATATTCGTTGGCGATTCGACCGCTGTTCGAGTGTGGGGAGACTCCATCGAGCCGTCCGACTGGGGATATCCCAAGCACCGCGACACCCGGAGCACGGATTATCGAATCGACGGAAACATGTTCGGGCGAGCCCGTGTGGGCGTACGGGCGGCCAATACGAGCGGGTTGACCGTTACGAACAATCGTTTCATCGATGTCGATTCCGTCGCGGTGGTCCGGGATACGATCGGGTATTCGTTCATCGACAACACTGTTGCGGAAGATGCGCCGTGGCCTCGCCGCTTCCTCAGACCTCCGAGGGAGCTCATTGATAGTGTTCTCCCGCTAGCAGGCGGATTTATGCCGTCGCGCCCGGACACATCCCTTGCGGGACGTCCACGCTCTGCGATCATCGTCGACGAATGGGGTCCGTTCGACTACCGGTCGCCGAAACTGTGGCCCGTCGACAGCACCCACGAGCTCCCTGTGCGTCTCCGAACTCTGGGCCCGCCGGGGAAGTGGCGCGTCGCATCGCGACGGGGCATCGCCTCCCTGTCGTCCGAAGGAGGAACTATTGGCGATACGATCTCCGTGACACCCAAACCGGACTCGCTCGGTGATTGGGAGCTGACGCTCGTATACACCGGCACATCGACGGTGTCGCCCCGAGGAGTCGCGCTGCCCGCTGGCGCGGCCTACCCCTTCTCGTATGGCGTCTTCGAGCCGCAGACCGATTGGACCACCCGCTTTTTCAAGTGGAGCGACAGCACCGGTGATCCGCGGAAAAATCCTGACGCGATGAGCTCGCTGACACCAACCGCACCGATTCTCAGTGCGCATTTCCCCCGCCTGGACTACGAGGGCTATCGGGCGATTCCGAATCTGCCGAGGGAAAATTTCGCCCTCGAGACGACGGGCTCGGTGGATCTCGCGCCCGGGGAATACACACTGCGAACCTTGAGCGACGACGGAGTCCGCGTCTGGGTGGATGGTGCGCTAGTCATCGACGACTGGAAACCGCACGAGACCGCGCTCGACTTCGCACCGCTCAGCGGCGGGCATCACGACATTCGCGTTCAGTACTATCAGGGAGATGGATGGTACGAGCTCAGACTCGAGATCGTGCGAGGGAAGGATCGTTCCCCGGGATCGCCGGGAGCGCACGGGTCGTAACGCGGATACTCCGGATGCAAGCAGATGCTTCGGATTTGTCCCTCTTGTGGGAGCGTTACGTGTGGTGCCTGATGCATCCCGAGCGGCGGTTCCCAAAAATCCTGGCCTGGTGTTAGGAGGCCTACCGCCACTCGGAGCGATCCGGAGCATCCGCCAAAATCCGAAGCATCCGTGTTAAGGCTTTTGTCGTTCAAGCCAGGCCGAGGAACGGTTCAGCCGAGCGCGGACCCCAATCGCTTGAACCCCTCGACGAGACGATGCTCTTCCATCCCGAATCCGATCCTGAAGTGATCGGGTACGCCGAAGAATCGACCCGGCGTCACGAGCGAATCGTTCGCCAGCAATCGCTCGACTAGCGCATCCACACCACCACCTTCGAGATGCACGAACCCGACTGTCCCCGCCTGAGGTGGCAGCCACCACAGCCTCGGCTGTGACTCAATGAACTTCGTGGCTATCAGTCGGTTCCTGGCGACCCGCTTGCGCTGTTTATCCAGCAGCAGCTCTGCATTGTCGAACGCGCGTGCAGCCAATCGCTCGGCGGGGTGCGACATCGAGCTGGCGAACAATCCGTTGAGCCGTCGCATCCGAATCGCCAACGAGGCTTCGGCGAGAATCCAGCCGGCACGCAACGCGGCCAGTCCAAAAACCTTCGTAAGGCTGCGCGTCGTCACGAAACGAGGCGAAAGATTTATCGCGGAGCGAATCTCGGGATCGTCCCCTATCCCGTAGTTCCACTCGAGATAGACTTCGTCCACCAACACGTGGAAGTCGCGCGATTCAGCCAATTCCGCCAGTGAATCCAGGGCGGCCCGATTTATCGCGGCGCCGCTCGGGTTGTGCAGGTTCGATAGAATTACGAGCTGAGTGCGCGGCGTGATTGCTTGCGCGACCCGAGCGAGGTCGAGCGCATATCCGTCCTCTGCCCGGCGTTCGAAGAAGCTGACCTCACAATCGAGGTACCGAGGCACCGCAACCAGTGGATCGTACACCGGCCACTCGATCAGCACGTGATCCCCTGCTTCGACCAGCGAGGCGCACGCGAGATGGTTCGCCATCGATGTGCCGTGCGCGAGAACTACATTCTTAGCGCCTACCCCGTAGCGGTCGGCAATCCGCTCGAGTAGCGGCGCCCATCCGTACTCGTTGTCCGCCACCATCGTGAAGTCATCAACCGATGGTGACAAAAGGCTGACGTCGATCGGAGGAACGCCACTAATTGCCAGACTGTACTTGATGTTCCCGTGCGACCTTGCCCATTCGAGATACTCGCTCTCGCGCACACCGCTCACGCCACTGCCCCGCCCGCGGCTCTGCTCTGTCGCCGCCAGAACAGGAACGCGGGAACGCCGAGCGCGATGAGCAGGGCTCCGAGCAGCGCGTTGCGCGGGTTGGACCAGATCGCGCTGACGACGACGTAGGCCGCAGTGATCACGAACAGCGCTGGCAGCACAGGATATCCAGGCATGCGATAAACGGTCGGAGTGACACCCGCTCGCGCATCACGCCGTCGATACGAAAAGACGGTCGCCACGATGAGCCCGAAAAATATCCAGTCGCCGAACACGACATAGTCAAGGAGCTGCCCGTACGTTCCGGACAGCGCGAGCGCGACGGCCCACACAGCCTGGATTACGATCCCTCCCGCCGGGCTGCGA
Source organism: uncultured Gemmatimonadaceae bacterium (assembly GCA_955652265.1). Classification (GTDB taxonomy): domain Bacteria; phylum Gemmatimonadota; class Gemmatimonadetes; order Gemmatimonadales; family Gemmatimonadaceae; genus UBA4720. Next base: position 11,072 of record CATPBD010000016.1, read on the forward strand.
TACCTGGGATGCAGCCGCGACGCGAATCTGAAGAAGAGCCCGTCGGCAGACATCGCCTGGAGCATCCGCGGTGCGGAAAGGATGCCGGTGTTGACGAACCCGATCGTCGACGCGATTACGCCGGCCGCCATGAGCGCGGCACCAGCTGGGCCCACGACGACGCGCATCGTGTCCGCCGCCGGCGCCAGACTCGCAGCCAGACCCGCCGGCCCCAGCGCTCTCAAGTAGGCGACATTGGCGAGAACGTACACAGCCACGACAACCGATATCCCGATCCCGAGCGCTCTCGGTAGTGTGCGCTCCGGATCGACGATCTCGCTCGCGATATTGTTGGCGTATTGCCACCCGCCGTACGCGAACAGAACCGGAATGAGCGCGATTCCCAGCGCGCGCACCACCCCAAATCCCTGAATCGTCTCGCTCGGCGCCGTCGCCTGGGCGCCACCCCGTGCCAGGAAGACTCCAACAAAAATGAGTACCGCGAGCGCGGCGAGCTTCAACACGGTGAAAATGTTCTGGGTGATGCTGCCCGACCTGATCCCGAAGTAATTCACGCCTGCCAGCGCGACGAGCAACGCGGCGGCGAGTGGCTTGATGTAAATCGTCGAGACCCCGAACAGGTCGACCGTGTATCGCGCGAACGTCACCGACACTGCCGCGATCCCGCCGCTGTTGATGATGAAGAGGAACGTCCAACCGTAGAGAAAGGCGGCGAGTGGGCCGAATGCTTCGGTGAGGTAGATGTATCCGCCGCCTGCCTGCGGCCGTCGCGCCCCGAGCTCCGCGAACGCGAGCGCGCCAGCGAAAGCGACCACGCCACCGACGATCCACGCCGTGAGAATGAACGCCGAGCTATGGACTCGCTGTGCGACGATCGCGGGATTGAGGAAGATGCCGGCGCCGATGATCCCTCCGATCACGACCATCGTCGTGTCGAAAACGCCGAGGCGCTGGAGGTAGCTGGAAGTCGGCGAGCTGTTGACCATTCGGGACAATACTCGCCGCCCGATTAGTGTCGCCAGCCCCCTCTGGCCATACTCTCGCAGTCCAGGGCTTCGTGCCCCGATCGTGCCCCCGCATCATTTCGGGTTATGAGGCGCCTTGGAATAGCGTTGGGAGCGTTTGGCGTCGCGGTCGCCGCGCTGGGTTTTGCCAGAAACCCACGCGGAATGAGTGCCGCGGATCGGAGCAATCCGCACTCGCTGACGCG
>CATPBD010000017.1 GCA_955652265.1 uncultured Gemmatimonadaceae bacterium
GCGGAAGCGACGTCCAGAACTACGGCTGGAAAGGTTTGGCGGATGCGGAGTTCGGATTCACGCCCGCACCGGGGTTCAAACTTTCGGTCGGCGCGCGCAACATCTTCGACGTGTATCCTGACGGGATGAACGAAGGAAACGGGTTCGACATTTTCCCATGGCCGCCGGCCTCACCCTTTGGATACAACGGGCGGTTTGTGTACACACGAGTGGAGGTCACGGGGAGATAGTCCTTCGCGCGTGGCTTTATTGCGGAGCGCACGCCCGCTCACCATACTTGCTCGAACCTCACCCTCAGAGTGACGACGCAGACCCGCCGCACCTTCCTCGCCACGATTGGAGTAGCTGCCCTCGGAGTTGCGAGCCGAGATGCCGGCGCCGGAGCCAGGGCTCGGCGTCACAAGCTCGATCTCATTGGCTTGCAGCTGTACACCGTGCGCGATCTGATGAAAGCGGACATGCCCGGCACTCTCGAACGCGTCGCGGCGATCGGCTACCAGGAAGTCGAGTTCTCGGACTATTTCGGTCGAACACCGCGCGACGTTCGCGACCTGCTCGACCGAAACCATCTCACTTCGCCTTCAACTCACCTGCCGTTCGAATCTCTCCGGAACTGGCAGAAATCGCTCGATGACGCCAATACGATCGGACACGCGTGGGTGACGATTCCGTCGATCCCAGAGGAAAAAAGGCGGAGCGTAGACGACTACAAGGCGATTGCGGCCCAGTTCAACCGCGCCGGTGCACAGGCGAAATCATCCGGGCTTCGGTTCGCGTATCACAACCACGACATCGATCTGAAGCCGATCGGACGCGTTAGACCACTGGATGTTCTGCTCAACGAGACCGATCCGGCACTCGTCGACTTCGAGATGGACATTTACTGGATCACATTTGGCGGGGGAGATCCAATCGATTATTTCAATCGGTTCCCGCACCGCTTTCCCATGGTTCACGTGAAGGATTCCGCCGGACCGCCCGACAACCGGATGGTGGACGTGGGTCAGGGGGAAATCGATTTCCGGTCCATCTTTGCGCAGAGGGACAAGGCAGGCATCAAGCATTATTTCGTCGAGCACGATCAACCAGTGGACCCGATCGCCACGATCCGCAACAGCTACAACTATCTGCATTCACTGGAATTCTGAATCGCCGTCGCGCGGCTGCATACATCACATCCGGGGGTAGGCTCCTCATGACCACGAAGAAAGTTACTCGACGCGAGTTTGTCGCCGACGCGGGGAAGATCGGACTCGGCGTAATGATCGTGCCACGTCGCGTTCTGGGCGGAGTCGGATATCAGGCACCGAGCGATACGATCAATTTCGCGGTCGTCGGATTTGGAGGAATGGGGTCGGAAAACGCCCTCGAGCTGGCCAAGACAGAGAATCTCGTGGCGTTTGCGGATGTCGACTTTGCTTATTCCGAGGGCAAGGTTGCCGAGAAACTCAAGGACGACGAAAAAAAAGACCGGCCTGAAGGAATCACGCTCAAGCAGAAATTCGACAAGGCCGCGCGCTATTCCGATTTCCGCGAGATGCTCGACAAGCAGAAGGACATCGACGGCGTCGTGATCGCCACGCCCGACCACGTCCATGCTGTTGCCGCCAAGGCGGCGATGCAGCGCGGTAAGCACGTCTACGTGCAGAAGCCGCTGACATACTCTGTGCACGAGGCGCGGGTCCTGCGCGAGCTGGCACTGGCGAATCCGAAGATCGTGACGCAGATGGGAAACCAGGGCCATTCGAGCGATGGCGCGCGCCTGGTGAACGAGTGGATACAGGCGGGAATCATCGGCCCGGTGCGCGAGGTTCACGTGTGGACCAACCGACCCGTCGTGTACTGGCCGCAGGGAGTCCCACGTCCGACCGGTTCTCCGCCGCCTGCTCCGCCTTCGAGTCCATTCGGGAATCCTTACAGCTTCCGCTATGTGAACACGCTGCTCGCGTCGGCGATGGGATCCTATCCTGTGCCGGAAGGGCTGCACTGGGATCTCTACGTTGGGCCTGTCGCCGAGGATGTGCCCTATCATCCGATCTACCACCCATTCAACTGGCGGGGATGGGTCAACTTTGGCGTCGGCGCGCTGGGCGACATGGGCGCGCATCTGATCGATCACCCGTACTGGGCGCTCGGTCTTACCTACCCGACGAGCATCGAGGCCACGTCCACTCAGTGGGGCACGATGCCGATTCCTCCCGACCCGAACGCAAAGCCGGGAACCCGCGAGGCGCGCGGCTACAACAAGCCAGTGTCGTATCCTGTCGCGACGGCGGTCCACTACCAGTTCCCCGCCCGCGGCGCGCAGCCGCCGGTCAAGCTCAATTGGTACGACGGCGGGCTCTACCCGCCTCGCCCCGATGTCCTCCCCGACGACGTGACGCTCAAGAGCGAAGGGGGCGTCATCTTCATCGGCGAGAAGGGGATCCTGATGAACGACACGTACGGCTCAAATCCGCGCCTCTTCCCGGTGTCCCTCGCCGAAGAGGCGGCGCTCGTGCCGAAGACGTATGCACGAATCCCCTGGACCCACGAAATGAACTGGGTGAAGGCGATCAAGGGAGAGGCGAAGGCGAGCTCGCCGATCGAATACGCCGCTCAACTCACCGAAACAATGCTTCTCGGCATCGTCGCGCTCCGCACGGGGCAGGGAAGGAAAATTCTGTACGACGGCGAGCGCATGGCCGTAACCAACATTGCGGATGCAAATCAATACCTGACGCGAGAGTATCGCGCTGGTTGGGCAGTCTGACTAATTCATCGTGAGGAATACATGATACACGGAGCTGCCGCGCGCGCGGCGATCATCTCGCAGCTGGCGCTCATGGTCGCGGGTTGCACGCAAGTCGGGAAC
>CATPBD010000018.1 GCA_955652265.1 uncultured Gemmatimonadaceae bacterium
ACCTGGCGCCGGCGAAGGTGATCGATGGTGATGTTGTTGGCGATCTTGAACAACCAGCTGGAAAACTTGAACTCGGGACGGTACCGATCGATGTTGTTGAGAACCTTGATGAACGTTTCCTGCGCTAGGTCTTCCGCGGTCTCGTTGTCGCGCACCATGCGGAAAATGAGCGAGAACACCGGTCGCTCATAGCGCTTGATAAGCTCGCGGTAGGCGTCCTCGCGCCCTTCCTGGGCGAAGACGACCACCTGCTGGTCGGATACGTCGGTGTAGGACTTGGGCGTCATTGAGAAGCGCGGGTAAGATAGCTTGCCCCGCGCACTGTTGCCGGGCAACTTTGGAAGGATGCTGGCCACCGACATTGACAGCGCGACCGCCAGTGCCGCCGCTGCCGGTGGCGCTGAGAAGCGCGCGTACGTCAAGCGGATCTTCTCGGAAATCGCCCCCCGATACGATCTTCTCAATCACGTCCTGAGTCTGAACATTGACCGGAGATGGCGGCGCAAGGCAATCGCGAAGCTGAACGTCGAGCGAAATCCGACTGGAACCTATTTGGACCTCTGCGCGGGTACGTTGGATGTGGCTGCACAGGTCGCGGGGTTGGCCGGATTCAATGGTCTCGTCATAGGAGCGGATTTCGCGGAGCCCATGCTCAAAGCCGGTGCAGGCAAGGTGATCAAATCCAAAGTCGCGCCGGTCGCAGCCGATGCCGTGGAGCTGCCGATCGGCCCGAGGAGTCTTGCTGGTGCGATCGTCGCCTTCGGGATACGGAACGTGGCGGTGCTCGATGACGCTCTGAGAGAGGCGTTCAGGGTTCTCGCCCCTGGAGGACGGTTCGTCATTCTCGAGTTCTCCACGCCCAGGGTTCGTGTGCTGCGATCTCTGTACCTGTTTTACTTCCGACGCGTGCTCCCACTCATCGGCCGAGTAGTGAGCGGACACCGCACCGCATACACATATCTGCCGCGCTCGGTCGCGAGCTTTCCCGTCGAAGAGGATCTGGCGGAAAGAATGAAGAGCGCAGGCTTTACGAGTGTCACCTGGTCGAGCCTGTCGTTCGGAGTGGCAGCCATCCACGTCGGCGAGCGCCCTGTCCCGGGAAGAAATGAGTCTCGATAATATCTCGCAGTTTCTGTCGGCCATCGATCGCGCTGGCGAGCTCGCGCGGATAAGCGAGCCCGTCAAGGCGCGCCTCGAGCTGAGCGAGATCTCAGACAGAGTGATGAAGCAGCCGCGGGGGGGGAGTGCTCTTTACTTCGAAAACGTCATCCTGGACAATGGTGAGCGCTCGCTCTATCCGGTCGTGATCAATCTCTTTGGCTCAATGCGGCGCATGTCGCTCGCGCTCGGCGTCGAGGACCTCGACGAGATTGGAGAACGCATCACGGAAATGCTCGACCTCAAGATCCCCGAAGGGATCATCGGTAAGCTGTCGATGCTGCCGAGGTTGCTGGAGCTGGGAAAATTTCCGCCGCGCGTGCGAAGCGGTAAGGCGGCCTCACAGGAGCTAGTGCTGAAGGGCGACGAGGTGGACCTCTCGAAGCTGCCGATCATTACCTGCTGGCCTGAGGATGGCGGACCGTACATTACGCTGCCGATGGTGATCTCCAAAGATCCCAAGCGCGGCATCCGGAATGTCGGCATGTATCGGGTGCAGGTGCTCGGCCCGCGCACGCTGGCAATGCACTGGCAGCGTCACAAGGTTGGCGCGGCGCACTGGCGCGAAATGGCCGAGAAAGGCGAGCGGATGGAAGTCGCGATCGCCGTCGGCGCCGATCCCGCGTCGGTCTATTCGGCTTCCGCGCCCCTGCCGCCGACGATCGATGAGTTTCTGTTCGCGGGATTCCTGCGAAAATCGCCGGTGAGTCTCACCAAAGCGGTCACCTGCGACCTCGAAGTGCCGTCGGAGGCGGAGTTCGTGATCGAGGGCTATATCGATCCGGCCGAGCCGCTCGTCATAGAGGGCCCGTTCGGAGATCACACCGGTTTCTACTCGGAAGCCGATCTGTATCCGCAGGTGCACGTGACGGCGCTTACGATGCGTCGCTCGCCCGTCTACGCGACGACAATTGTCGGGCGGCCGCCGATGGAGGATTACTACCTCGGCCATGCGACTGAGCGGATATTCTTGCCGCTGCTCAAACTCACGATTCCCGAGATCGTGGATTACCACATGCCGGCCGAGGGGATCTTTCACAACCTCGTCTTCGTGTCGATCGACAAGCAGTACCCCGGTCAGGCATACAAGGTGATGAACGCGATGTGGGGACAGGGACTGATGTCGCTCGCGAAGGTGATCGTGGTGCTCGACAAGGAAGTGAACGTTCGAAACATTCAGGAAGCCTGGTGGGTGGCGCTCAACCACATAGATCCGGAGCGCGACGTCAGGTTCTCGATGGGCCCGATCGATGTGCTCGACCACTCGAGTCGTGCGTTCACGTATGGCTCAAAGATGGGAATTGACGCGACGCGGAAATGGCCGGAGGAGGGCTTCACGCGCAATTGGCCGAAACTGATGGAGATGGACGCGGCGACGAAGCAGCGTGTGGACGCGATGTGGTCAAAGCTGGGGCTCGGGCCAAATGAAAGAGTCGAGAGATGGCGGACCAATGACAGATAGTCCTGGCGCTCCAACGCCCGCGGCCGCTCGGGAGGGGCAAACCTTTCGAGGACGCGGATTGCTGCTAC
>CATPBD010000019.1 GCA_955652265.1 uncultured Gemmatimonadaceae bacterium
ACGCTGCGCAATCTCTCTCTATTCAATCGCAACGTCCACGACTACTAAATTATATAATTCCATTGGCACCCCACCGATGCCGAGGATTTGCACGGGAATCGCCGGACCGGCGTCCTTTACGTTGCGACCGCGCTCGTCGAGCAGCGCTCTCACGCGGCCTGAATACATGCCGCAGATGAAGTCGTCGCCAACGTGGAGCGTGCCGTTGCTGACGAGCACCGTCGCAACGGGACCCTTGCCCGGATCGAGCTGGGCTTCGACCACCGCGCCCTGGGCGCTTCTGTTCGGGTTGGCCCTGAGATCCAGGATCTCGGCCTGCAACAGAATTTGGTCGAGGAGCGAATCGATGTTCGTTCCCTTCTTCGCCGAGACTTCGCTCGAAAGCACCGTGCCGCCGAACTCTTCGAGCACGACACCGTGCTGGAGAAGATCCTGCTTTACCTTCATGGGGTTTGCGCCCGGAAGGTCGATCTTGTTGATCGCGACGATTATCGGCACGCCGGCGTTCTTGGCGTGGGAGATGGCTTCGATGGTCTGCGGCATCACCTGATCGTCCGCGGCGACGACGAGCACGACGATGTCCGTCACCTGGGCACCACGTGCACGCATGGCAGTGAACGCTTCGTGGCCCGGAGTGTCGAGGAAAGTGATCGACTTTCCGCCCGGGAGATCGACGTGGTACGCGCCGATGTGCTGCGTGATCCCGCCGGACTGACCGGCGACGACGTTCGAGTTGCGGATGTAGTCGAGGAGCGACGTCTTTCCGTTATCGAGGTGACCCATGATTGTCACGACTGGAGGCCGTGGCTCGAGCTGCTCCGCAGTGTCGTCGGCCATGGGCGTGGTCTTGAGGTCAGCAGCGTATTCCTCCTCCTTCACCGCCTGGAAACCGAACTCGCCAGCGATCAACTCGATCTGATCGAAGTCGAGCCTCTGATTGATCGTCACCATCAGCCCGAGATTCTTGAATGCGAACCCGACGATCTGAACTGCCGGCGTCTTGAGGATCTGCGCCAGTTCACTGACGGTGATGAACTCGTTGACACGCACCGTCTTCTTTTCGCGCTCTACCTCGGCCGCATGTTGCGCGGCAAGCTCCTCACGATAACTGCCATCCTCGGCGCGGCGCGCTCCACCGCGACGAATTGGTCCGCGCATCGACGCCATCGTCTTGCCGATGTTCGCCGAGACTGCTTCCTGATCCACTCCGCGCTTTCCCTTCTTTCCACGACGTGCGCCACGATCCTCACCGCGGCCAGTGCCGCGATCGTCGCGGCGGGTCGGAGCAGTGTTTGCCCCCGGCGCGGCTGTGGCAACTGGACGAGGTGGAGGGTACGGCGCGCCTGTAGCGATCGGCCGCGGACGCGGAGCACCGGGGACAACGGGCTGCGGACGCTGACGCTCACGTCCATCGGTGCGTTCGGTACTGTGAGTAGCAGACGGAGGAGCCTGCGTCGGCTGAGCAGTCTGTCGGGCGGGCGTCGCTGGTACAGTCCGCGAACGGTCAGCAACCGCCGCATCACCGGCAGATGCGGCGATTGGAGCGGGTGCCGACGGTGCGATTGGCGACGGCGTTCTGACTTCCGGGTCAATTGTCGCTTCGGCAGCGGCAATTTCCGGAGCGGCCTCAGTGGCGGCCCGCCGGCGGCGACGCGCTGGACCTTCGGACGCGACCGCGGGCTCCGGCTTCACCTCGGCTACTGGAGGTGTTGCTGCGGTGCCGCGACGCCGACGCGTGGCGGCAGATGGCGCGGCCACGCGTGCACGCTTCTCGCGCTCCCAACGCGCGCGAATGCGAGCGACCTGATCGTCGCTGAGGGGACTGACATGACTGCGAACGGGGACGTCCATCTGACGAAGGAGGTTGATTACCTCGTCGCTGGAAATCCCGAATTCGCCCGCCAGGTCATGTACTCGAAGCTTGCTCAACCCAACTCCTCCTTACGGCCATCCGGCATCGGCGTCGAGCTGAGCGCCCGAATCCCCTTTGCCAGACCTCTGTCTACAATTCCTATCACCGCAGTCGACTCACGGCCGGCGGCCGAGCCGAGCTCGATTGCCGACGGGCCGGCGAGAACCGTTATTCCGCGTGCCCGCAAGAGCGGCAACACTTTATTCAAACTGTTGCTCGACGCGTCGGGCGCCGCTATAGCAAGTTGCAACTTCCCGCGCCGTGCCGCCTCCCGAACCTGCTGAACACCCACTATCGCACCACGACCGCGAACGCCAAGGCCTATGAGGCCAAGAAGTTTACGCGTCTGAGCGGGATCCATCCGACTACTCCGTCTTGGTACCTTCCACGTTCGCTTCTGCCGCCGGGTTTCCGCCCTCGGATGCCATCTCGCTGCTCGCTTCTACATCCGCCGCGGTGGTGGTCACCGCGGCCTCGGCTGTGTCAGGTGATTCGTCCGTTGTAAGCTCGTTGATTATCGCCATCAGCCGATCTGCTTCTTCCGGCGCGATTCCAGGCAGGCGGAGGAAATCCTCCCGCTCGAGATCGATGATGTCGTCGAGAGTGCGGTATCCAGCCTCCTCGAGAACCGCGACCGTCGCTGGTTGCATTCCCTCGATGTCGGCTAGACGCGGATTTACGCCTGAAACGGGCTCGTCGGTTGGAAGTGGCGCGAAGATCGGCTGATCGGTGCCGCGCTCCATCCACTCACGACTCGAGTAGAGCTCGATCTTCCACTCGGTGAGCTCGGAGGCCAACCGTACGTTCTGGCCATTGCGTCCGATCGCCAGGGACAGCTGATCCTCGTCCACAATCGCCTGAATCGTTTTCGTGGCCGGATCGCTGAAGACGCGAGCGACCCTGGCGGGCGCCAGTGCCAGCTTGGCAAACCGCTCCGGATCAGCGGACCACGGCACAATGTCGATCCGCTCTCCGCCGAGCTCGTTGACGACTGCCTGCACGCGCGAGCCCTTGAGACCAACGCACGCGCCAACGGGATCGACGGAGTCGTCGCGCGAAAATACGGCGATCTTGGTGCGGCTTCCGACCTCGCGCGCGCTGGCGCGGATCTCCACCAGATTCTGCTGTATCTCGGGCACTTCCAGCTTGAACAGGGCCTTCACGAAGAGCGCATCCGCGCGACTGAGCACAAGCCGCGGCCCCTTTGGAGTCTCCTCGACGCGCTTTAGAACAGCGCGGATCGGGTCCCCCTGATGGAAGTGCTCGCGATGGTTCTGCTCGCGGTAAGGAATGATCGCCTCCGCCTCGCGGAACTTGTTGAGCATGATGACCAGCTTGCCGCGCTCGATCTGCTGCACCTCTCCCGAGAGAAGATCGCCTACTCTGCCGGAGAATTCGTCGCGGATCTTGGAGCGCTCGCCTTCCCTGACGCGCTGGATGATCCGCTGCTTCGCGGCCTGCACTGCGGTCCGGCCGAATTCGGCGAAGTCGACTGGAATCTCCATCTGGTCGCCGACCTGGAACTCGGCGTCCTCGAAGCGCGCTTCCTCGAGCGAGATCTGGCTCGCCGGGTCAGTCACTTCTTGGACGACCGTCTTGAGAAGAACGATGCGAATAGCGCCCTTGTTCTCGTCGATGTCGACTTCAGCCTGCACCGTTGGCCCGTGCTTCTTCGCCAGAGCGGCGTTGATGCCGTCCTGTAGAAGCCCGTGCAATTCGGCGCGATCCATCTGCTTCGAGTTGGTCAACTCGCGGATCGCCGTCAGGATCTCTACTGAAGCCGCCATGTCCTATACCTCTACCTTTTCCAGTGAAACGCCAACCGCGCCTTCTCCACCGCGGCGAGCGGAAAGCGCCGCTCGTGGCCGCGCTCATCGTGCACCCTTACAATCACTTCGCCGGCATCTTCTTCGACACCCACGATCTCAACTTCGTCGGTTCTGCGTCTGGCGGGATCGCCCGCCACGTTCGTCGTTACGACGGCGCTGCTCCCAACGAAACGACGCCAGTCCTTTGCATTTCTCAGGGGCCGCTCAACCCCTGGAGATGACACTTCCAGGACGTATCGCCTGCCGCCGAAATCTTCCTCATCGAGTTTTGTCTCGATTGCGCGCGATGCAGCCGCGCAATTTTCGACCGTCACCTTCTGCCCGTCTTCGCGCTCGACTCGAACGTCGACCACGGGCCGACCATCACTCCCCCCGAGCTTGAGCTCGAAAAGCTCTAGCCCAAGTGCCTTAATTTCTGATGCTACAATGTGTTCCAGCGTTCCGTTCATCTAGCTTCGAGGTCCATTCTGAGGACAAAAAAATGTGGGGGTATCCCCACATTCCGGTTGGCCGCCGAGTTGAACGCCCTATACAATGTAGAAAGGTAGCCGAGACGAGTCAAGCTGACCGGGGTTATGCCTGAGCTGCGATGACCCCTATCTGCCGACCAGCATCGCCGGCCCTGTGGGAGAAGAAACGATCGTTGTCGCAGCGAGTGCAGAAAGAGCTGACTGTGATTTGTTGCACCCCTGTCTCTGTTGCATGCTCGGCAATGAGCGATCTCAGATCGACGTTGCCGGACCGCGTCGCCGGCTGGCCTGTCAGCTGCTCCCGGACTTCGACACTGACTTCGTAACAGCGGCCGCAGATCGCGGGTCCAAGATGGATCGCGAGCTCGTCAGGCGGGAGACCGTAGCGGGCGAGCGCCGCAATCGCTTCGGTCGTGATATGCGCGGCAGTCCCCCTCCACCCGGAGTGCAGGAGTGCCACGATGCCCGAGGGATGCGCGATGAAGACGGGTACGCAGTCGGCTATTCCAACCGCCAGCGCGATTCCTTTCTCGGCGGCGATGTGTCCGTCGGCCTCTTCTCCAGCGCGGAGCCAGCCCTCCCATCCGCCGGTGTGTACGAGGATACGAGTTCCGTGAACCTGCCTGATCGACACGAGCCTGCGGGCGGTTCCCGACAGCTCGCGCTGCAGGGAAGTCCACCGGCCCATCACCTCGTTGACCGGCTCGGTGCTCGAGAGGCTGAACGTTCCGGCGTCGCGCGTGGTGGTGAATGCGCGAATCCCCCAACTCTCGAAGTCGGGGATCTCCTCCTTAGGTACATCACTCACGCTTAGTGGCGCCGATCGTCAACGCGAGTGATCGACGCGCCCAGCGCATTGAGGCGTTCGTCTATGCGCTCGTAGCCCCGCTCAATCTGTCCGACGTTGTTGATGAAGCTGGTTCCCTCGGCACAAAGCGCGGCGAGGAGCATCGCCATTCCCGCCCTAATGTCGGGTGACTCGAGGAAGGCCCCGCGAAGGCGCGACGGTCCGTGAACCAGCGCTCGGTGGGGGTCGCAGAGCACGATGCGCGCTCCCATGGTCGACAGCTTGTCGACGAAGAACATGCGTGACTCGAACATCTTCTCGTGCATGAGGATGAGGCCCTCGCACTGCGTCGCGGTGACGATCGCGATCGACATGGTGTCGGCGGGGAACGCGGGCCACGGCTGATCTTCGAGCTTTGGAACGTGTCCGCCCATGTCGGTCTGGATCTGGCGCGATTGATGGGCGGGGACAATCAGATCGTGGCCGTCCTCTACGCATTCGATCCCCAGTCGCGAGAATCCCATCCGGGTCGAGCGCAGATGTTCGATGCCGGCGTTCTCGATCCTCAGCTCCGACTTCGTGACGGCGGCGAGGCCGATGAAAGAGCCGACCTCGATGTGGTCGGGACCGATCCGATGCGTCACCGATTTGGCGCCCAGATGGCGGTTGCCGTGGATCGTGATGGTGTTGGTCCCGACGCCCTCGATTTGCGCCCCCAAGGCGATTAGAAAATGGGCAAGATCCTGGACGTGAGGCTCGCTGGCGGCGTTCCGCAGAACGGTAGTGCCGGTAGCAGTGGACGCAGCAACCAGCGCGTTCTCCGTCGCCGTCACGCTCGGCTCGTCGAGGAAGACATCAGCGCCACGGAAACCGTTGACGCGCATCTCGATCATTTTTCCGTGCGTGAACTGGGCGCCCAACTGCTCGAGGGCGAGGAAGTGCGTGTCCAGTCGTCTTCGTCCGATGACGTCCCCGCCGGGCGGCGGAAGGGTAACCTGTCCGCAACGGGCGAGGAGCGGTGCTGCGAGCAGAATGGACGCGCGGATCTTGGCGCAGAGCGTCGGGTTGAGGTCGGCCGGACGCAGCTCCTTCGCGTGAATGTCGAGGGAGTTCTGGCCGACCCACTCCATCGACGCGCCGACCGACCGAATGAGCTCGACCAGCGTCTCAATGTCGCGAATACGCGGTACGTTCTCGAGATGCACTGGCTTCTCGGAGATGAGTGCAGCGGCGACGATTGGCAGCGCCGCGTTCTTGTTGCCGGAGGGACGAATCGAGCCGCTGAGAGTTCTTCCTCCCTCAACGACGAACTGAACTGCGGGCATTTTGCTCCTGAATCCGGACGGACCGTGGCAGAGATCGTGTTGCGAAAATATATCGTAGAGAGCACTCTTTGTACCGTGGGCCAAAACACATCGTTAACTGGCCCTTCCCTTGCACACTTGACCGCGCATGTCAGGATGGATCATTAACGGGGCCGAGCTCCTTCAGCAGGTTGCTCGCGCGCTACCGGATACGATCTACACGAAGCAGGTGGTGGCGGAGCCGGGACTGTGGGAGAAGATCACCAGCATTGCCAGCGGCGTGATGACCATCACGGTGATCATCCTGACGGCTGCACTCGTTCCCGCCGCGTGGAATTTCAGAAAGAGCTACAAGAAGGTCAGCGACATGCTCGACAAGATTTACGGCGACATCAATCCGCTGATGCGCCATGCAAGCGCAATCGCGGACAACGTGGACTACATCACGACTTCGATTCGCGTCGATGTCCAGCAGGTCAGTCAGACGGTGGCCGCGGTGAATCAGCAACTGCAGGAGGCGGTTGCAAGCGCGGAGAACCGCATGAAGCAGCTAAATGCGCTGCTGGACGTGGTGCAGGAAGAAGCGGAGTCGGCGTTCGTTACGACCGCGGCGACCATTCGCGGAGTGCAGACGGGAATCAATCAGGCATTTGACCAGGAGGAATTGTTCGATGGGGACTACGACGAAAGCGGAGCCGACGGCTGGGAGAAACCGCGCCCTCGCGTCCGACCCAGAAATGGAAGTGGACGAGGAGCGTGAGCAGCAATACGATCTTCTGACCGCGGCCCTGATTGGCGCGGCGGTAGGCGCCGGCATCACGCTATTACTGAGACGGGGCCCGTCAGGACGCCGTCCTGTCGGACCTCTGGTCCGATACGCTGGGCGTGGAGCCGCGCTCGCCGGCTTGGCGGGGCTCGAAGGAGCGAAGTGGGCGGGCGGTCGCGGAATCGAAGGCGCGAGATGGGCTGGCGGCCGCGCGGCTGAAGGTGCGCGCTGGGCGGCACCGCGAGCACAGCGCGGGTTCAGGTCTGCGGTGGAGCGCGGCGAGGAGCTGATCGACCGCATCCCTGTCGACGACGTCGTGGAGCAGGTTCGCGACTACGTCGATACGGCGCGCGACGCTATCAACGATGTCGTGAAGGACGAGCTGAGCGATCTTCGGAAAGCTGTTCGCCGCCAGCGTAAGCGCATCGGGATCTAGGGCGGGCGCAATGCGGCGCGCTACGCCGCGCGCAATCTCCGCCGGTGGTCTGGCTGTGGCAATTCTGCTCGCGCTGATGCTGACGCCGGCAGTCGCGCACGCGTGGACTCCCGGAACCCACATCTTCCTCGGGGAAGCGGTGATGCGCTCGCTGGTCCTTTTGCCGTCGAGCATCTCGGAGCTGCTTGCGGCCTTCCCTTACGACTTTCTGTACGGATCGATCGCGGCGGATACGAGTATCGCCAAGAAATACGCCGCAGCAGGAAGACATTGTCACTCCTGGAATGTCGGATTCGAGATCCATGACAACGCCGAATCCGAGCCTCTGCGAGCGTTCGGTCTGGGTTATCTCGCACACCTTGCAGCGGATTCGGTCGCACACAACTACTTCGTGCCACACCAGCTGACCATCACCTCATCGACTGCCGCGCTGGGCCACAGCTATTGGGAGAGCCGCTTCGACATGCACATCGGCGAGCGATTCAGCCGCACGGCGAAGCAGCTGATTCTTCGCGACCACTCGCACTCCGACGAGCATCTCGACCGGATACTGAGTCCGACGATCTTCAGCACTCCGACCAATCGGAGAATTTTTCGGGGAATGGTCTACGTTGCTGATACCGAATCGTGGCAGCGCATCTTCCACCTGGTCGAAGAAAAAAGCCGTTGGGATCTGAGCGAGCACGAAGTAGAGACATACATGGCCCGCGCATTCGACTACATCGTCGATCTCATGACGCGGCTGGATCACGCCGAGCCGTACAAGCTCGATCCCGCCGGTACCAGTGCCCTTCGAGAGGCGAAGAAGGTTCGGCGGGCCGCTCTTAGACGCGGTGGTGAGGAGCACGTCATCGAGCAGGCGCAGCACCACTTCGGGATGCCTCCCACGAAGCTTCGCTACGCCGTGCAACTGCCGGAGCCGCTCTATCGTGCTCGACTCGAGAGCAGCTGATTGACGCGCTTGGGGTCGGCCCGACCCTTGGATTTTTTCATCACGAATCCGACCAGCACGCCCTGAAGCTTTTTCTCCCCAGCCAGATATCGTCTGGCTTCCTCGGGATGCTCCTCGAGCACTTCGTCCACCCATGTTGCGATCGCGGTTTCATCGCCGACCTGGAGCAAGCCTTCATCCGCGGCGACCTGGGCGGCGGGCTTACCAGTATCCACCATTTGAGCGAAGACGCGCTTTGCCGCGGTGTGACTTATCGTGCCGTCTCGCACGAGGTTGAGCAGTTGTGCCAGGTCTGCCGGTCGTACTCGGAAGCGACTGATTTCTTCGTTTGAGCCGCGAAGAGCAGCCTGCACCTCTCCCATTACCCAATTGTAGGCGGCCTTTCCGTCCCCGGATGCTCGCGCTACCGCCTCGAAGTATTCAGCGAGGGCGGGATAAGCAGTGAGCTGCTCCACCTCGATCGGGGAAAGTCCATACTCGGTCGCGAGTCGCCTTTTTCTTGCGTCGGGAAGCTCGGGAAGCTCCTTTCGCATTTGTTCGATCCACTTAGGGTCGAGTATGAGTGGACGGAGATCGGGCTCGGGAAAATAGCGGTAGTCGTGGCTTCCCTCCTTCGTGCGACTCGGTCGTACCGCTTCCCGCGCGGCATCCCACAGAAGGGTTTGCTGCTCGACCTTCTTGCCCGAATCGAGCAGTGCGCACTGGCGCGCGAACTCAGCCTCGAGCGCTTTCTCGACGGCCGAGAAAGAGTTCATGTTTTTCACTTCGGTTTTCGTTCCAAGCTTCGCCTGGCCTGGCGGGCGCGCGCTGATGTTCGCATCGACGCGCAGGCTTCCCTCCTCCATGCTCACGTCGCTCACATCGAGGTACTGGAGGATCTGCTTCAGCGTCCGCAGATATGCACCTGCTCCCGCGGAAGTCCGAATGTCGGGCTCGCTCACTATCTCGATCAGCGGCACGCCCGCGCGATTGAGATCGATGGCCGTCTCGCCCGGATAGCGATCGTGAATCGATTTTCCCGCGTCCTCTTCCATGTGGAGGCGCGTAATTCCTATCCGGATTTCCGCCTCCTTTTCCGTCTTGCCGGCGACGACCCACCCTCCAGTTGCGAGCGGCCGATCGAATTGTGAGATCTGATAGCCCTTCGGAAGGTCGGGATAGAAATAGTTCTTGCGCGCAAAGACCGAGACGGGATCGATCTTGCAACCGAGCCCGAGTGCCGCGCGAACAGCCAGCTCGACGGCGTGCTCATTGAGCACCGGTAGCGCGCCCGGAAGCGCCAGGCAAACCGGACACGTATTCACATTCGGGGGCGCCCCGAAATCGGCAGAACATGCACAGAACGCCTTGGTTCGCGTCTTGAGCTGCACGTGCACTTCGAGTCCCACCACCATCTCGTAGCGATCGTGGCTCACTGGTGGGCCTCTGCGCCCAGTCCCGCCTCGAGCGCGTACGCGACACGGAACATGGAGTACTCATCGAAGTGGGCGGTTATGATCTGGCCGCCGACCGGAAGCCTGCGCACTCTGCCAATCGGTACGGAGATCGCCGGAACGCCCGCGAGATTTGCCGTCACGGTGAAGATGTCGTTCAGGTACATCTCGTAAGGGTCGCTTATCGCGCCGATCGGGAACGCTGTCGTCGGTGTCGTGGGAGTGAAGATCGCGTGCACTCCGCTAGTGAAGACGGCGCGGAAATCATCGGCAATGAGGGTTCTCACCGCCTGTGCCTTCCTATAGTACGCGTCGTAATAGCCCGCCGAGAGAACGTAGGTGCCGAGTAAAATGCGGCGCGTGACCTCAGGTCCGAATCCTTCCGAGCGAGTCGCCTCATACATGGCCTTGAGGCCTTTGCCCGGATCGACGCGAAGGCCGTAACGCACCCCATCGAAGCGCGCGAGGTTCGACGACGCCTCGGCGGGGGCGAGTATGTAATAGACCGGAATCGCGAGCGGCGATCGCGGGAGCGAGATCTCTCTAATTGTCGCGCCCATCGAGCGGAGTCGATCGAGCGCGCGCTCACAGAGCTGGTTGATGCTGGGGTCGAGTGAGTCGGGGAAATATTCCTTTGGCTTGCCGATCACGACTCCCTCCAACGTCGTCGGACCGGGCGGCGGTGGAAGTGGAACCAGACTGCGTCCAATCCAGATGGCTTCGGTGTCAGGATTTCGCGCGTCCGGCGTCGACTTGCCCAACGCCGCGAGTCGATAGATCGGAACGTCAGCATCAGAGCTCGTCGAATCCAGCCTGTCGAAGCCGGCGATACACTCCATGCCAACAGCCGCATCGGCTACGGTGCGACCCAGCACGCCGATCTGGTCGAGCGAAGACGCGAAGGCGACGAGTCCGTACCGACTCACCCGTCCGTAAGTGGGCTTCACTCCGACGACGCCGCAAAAAGCCGCGGGCTGCCGGACGGAGCCGCCGGTCTCGGAGCCGAGAGCGATTGGTGTGATTCCAGCAGCGACGGCGGCAGCCGAGCCACCTGACGATCCACCGGGTACACACCGGACGTCGAGAGGATTTCTCGTGGGGCCGAAAGCGCTGTTCTCTGTCGACGACCCCATCGCGAATTCGTCCATGTTCGTTTTCGCGATTATCATCGCGCCGTTGGCGCGGAGCCGCGTGATCGCGGTCGCTTCGAACGGGCTGACGTATCCCTTGAGAATCTTCGAAGCACAGGTCGTCGGCAAACCGAGCGAGGCGATATTGTCTTTTATCGCGACTGGAACGCCCGCCAGAACACCGACGTCCGTCGCGTTTTGGATACGGGTCTCCATCTCTTCCGCTTCCTCAACGCTCGCCTTCTCATCGGCATGCAGGATGATGTTGAGCTCGTCCGGGCCGGCGCCAATGTCAGCCGCACGCTTGAACGAGGCACGGATCATTTCCGTCGGCGATGTCTCGCCCGCACGGATACTCGACGCGATCGCGGCCGCGCCGAGTTGTGTGTAGTTGTCGACGCTCAAGCTCCGCTCTCGGTCGAGTCCTCGTGACTCGCGAGCCGGGGAACGATGAAGAATCCATCACGCATAACGGGAGCGATTGACGCCAGCGTGCCCGACATTAGCGGTGTTATGCCAACGTCAGCCCGGAGCGGCGTGCCGCCCGTGCCGACTCCCGAAGTCGTCGGAACGGTCGCCGTATCCACGTGTGAGAGCACCTCCATGTGGGAGAGAATTGCACTCAGCTCCTTCGTCAGCTCATCGGCGCGCGCAGAGTCGACACCAAGGCGCGCTAATTCGGCGACGTGAAGCACATCCTCACGCGTGACCGACACTATTCCTGACCGCGTTCGAGGGTGGTGTACGCCAGCTTGATGGTCTTTCTCCCAACGCCTTCGTCGTCGAAGTCGATCACTGCTTTAACTTCGCGGCCGACTCCGGTCAGCTCCGCGATCGATCCATCGCCAAACAACTTGTGCTTGACGCGCTCCCCCTTTACATAGCGCGGCTCGTCCTGCGAAACCTCGGCTTCCGTGATTGCCGCCTTCCGCCACGACGGGACATCGTGCGTCCGGCGCGCCGGATAGGCTCCGCTATGGAATCCTTCTCCCCTTGATATGGTACCGCGTCCCATTGTGCTGAGCCGAAGCGTCTTTTTCTCTTCGACGTTTGCTGCGGCGATCTCCCGGAGAAACCTGGACCTGATAGAGGGCAGGAGCTCACCGTTTCTGCGGCGCATCTCGGTGAACGAGAGAAAGAGCTTCGATTCGGCGCGAGTGATCCCCACATAGAAGAGGCGTCGCTCCTCTTCCAGCTTGGGAGGATCATCAAACGACTGTGAAAGCGGAAAGAGTCCGTCCTCGAGCCCGGTGAGGAAAACCACAGGATACTCCAGCCCCTTCGCGTTGTGAAGCGTCATGAGAGTTACAGCGTCGGCAGTTGGATCCACGGCATCCGCGCCGGCGACGAGCATCGCTCGCTGAAGGAAGTGATCGAGGGGAGTGAGACCGATCTCACCGCCGTCATCGATGACGGTCTCGGCGGCGCCGTTGATCAGCGCGCTGATGTTCTCGATGCGATCGCGGGCAGACTCCGGCCCCTCGGCCTGTATGTGGTCCACGTACCGGATCTCGTCGACTAAATCCTGGATCAGCACGTCCACGCTCGTGTCTTTTGCGCGCTCGCGCAAGCCGGAGACGAGTCGCGTGAAATCGGCGAGCGCTTTACGCGCCGCAGGTCGCAGCGATTGCTGAAGCTCCTCGCGAGAAGCGATCTCGAAGAGTGGGAAGCCAGATTCTCGCGCACTCGCGGCGAGTAAATCGACCGTCGTGTCGCCAATTCCCCGTTTCGGTACCGCGATAGCTCGGCGAAACGCCTCTTCGTCGGACGGGTTCGCGATGAGCTTCAAGTAGGACATCAGGTCGCGGATCTCGCGCCGATCGTAGAAGCGAACCGAGCCAACAAGGCGGTACGGAATTGCTTCGCGTCGAAGCGTGTCTTCGAGCGCCCTGCTCTGGGCGTTGGTTCTGTACAACACCGCGAACTCATTAAGGCCGCGGTTCTCCTGATTGCGACGCGACTTGATCTCCTCGAGCACCCAGTCAGCCTCGTCACGCTCGTCCAGGGCGGCAACCAGAGTTACCGGCTCGCCCGAGGCACGGGTGGCGCGGAGGGTCTTTCCCTTCCGCCCAACGTTTTGAGTGATGGCGGCGTTGGCGACGTGCAGAATGTCGGGCGTCGACCGATAATTCTCCTCGAGCCGCACTAGTTTCGCCGAGGTGAACTCCTTCTCGAAGTCGAGAATGTTTCGAATGTCTGCGCCCCGCCAGCCATAGATCGATTGGTCGTCGTCACCGACAACAACAACGTTGCCGTGAGCGCTGCCAAGAAGCTTGATGAATTGAAACTGCGCGCGGTTGGTGTCCTGGTATTCATCTACAAGAATGAACTGGAAGCGATCCCGATAACGGGCGAGCGTCGCTTCGTCCTTGCGGAAGATCTCGACCGGAAGCGCGAGCAGATCGTCGAAGCTGACAGCGTTCGCTGCGCGGAGCGCCGGCTCCATTTCTCTGTAGACCTTGGCGGCGGCTCGAGACACCGGATCCATTGCGAGCGACTCATACTCCGCGGGCGGTACGAGGGCGTTCTTGGCATCGGAGATGAGGGAGGCAATTACTTTGGGACTCCACAGCTTGGACGAAATCCTCTCCCTCTCCATGATTCGCTTTACGACTCCCAGCGTGTCATCCTCGTCGTAGATGGTGAAGCTCGAGGTTCGGCCGATGTGTTTCGCCGAGCTGCGAAGAATGCGCGCACCAATCGCGTGGAAGGTGCCGCTCCACATGCCTTTGGGCTCTTCACCCAGCAGCCGCGCGATTCGCTCCCTCATCTCGCCGGCTGCCTTGTTGGTGAACGTAACGGCGAGAATCCGCGATGGATCGACGCGGTGATGCTCGATCAGGCGCGCGATACGCGTCGTGAGAACGCGCGTTTTGCCGGAGCCCGCTCCCGCGAGCACTAGCATCGGTCCTTCGAAGTGGAGAACTGCTTCTCGCTGCGCCGGGTTGAGGCCGGCGAGGGGCTCGGCGCGCTCGGCGGTGGCGACGGTTGTTGATTCCGGCAGTTGGGGCATCATCTCAAGATACCCCAGGCAGCAAGTCGGTTCAAAGCTCCGGTGCGACGCCGACGATCTTCGTCCGCATTCTCGCTTTGACCCCGAGATCGTCGCGCGCTAATCCGACCCGCCGAGTACCATATCGAACGTCGCTCCGCGCTCAGATGGCACGAGCAAGAGATCGCCACCGTGACTGTCGCGGACGATGCGACGGGCAAGTGAGAGTCCGATTCCCCATCCTTTTTCCTTGGTCGAGAAACCAGGATCGAAGATCTGGTGACGAATCTCGCGCGGCACTCCCGGACCGTCGTCAGAGACTCGGACCCTGACTCTTCCCTCGGGTAGAGGTTCGGCGGAGATCTCGACTCTGCCATCGCGACCCGCCAGAGCGTCAATCGCGTTCTTGGTGAGCGACTCGAGCGCCCATTCGAGAAGCACCGCATCCCCCTGAATGAGTAGATCTCCCTGATGCGACGACGCGACAGTCACGCGCTGTGCGAGTGTCGGGACTCGCGCACGGAAATAAGTGGCCACGTGATCGACGAGACTTCCGAGGTCTACAGGCTCTTGCCGCGGCGGCCGGCCGATCCTCTCGAAGCGGTGTGCGACCCGCTTCAGACGCTCGAGGTCAGTTTCCATATGATCCAGCGCGCCTGACGTCATCGGCTCCGGCTCTGATTCGCGTAGCAGCTCGATCCAGCCACTGATGCTCGAGAGAGGCGTTCCGAGCTGGTGCGCGGACTCGCGCGCCATTCCGGCCCAGATCTGTTCGCGATCCGCTCGACCGCGGGTGCGCAATGCGTACGCTCCGGCGAGTAGAACGACGGCGATCAGGATCGACTGCAGGACCGGGATGAGGGTGAGTCCGCGAACAAGCGGAGTATTTCCATAGTGAACGGCTCCGACGCCCGGCTCAATGATCGGAGCATTCTGCCTATCCAGCTCCTGGATATAGTCGCGGGTCTGCTTCGAACTGACGGAGGCCGTGAAGGGAAGATTTGCCCTGTCAGTCGGTTTCCCCTGCTCATCCGTGAGGATCATTGGAACGCCCGACTCGCGGATCTGCCTCGTCAGATCGAACAAGGCGGCAGTGGCGGCGTCCGGATTCGGATCGGTCAGGCCCTTGTAAACGCGCGCGTACATCAGCCCGACGCGCGAGGCTTCCTGCCGCAGCTCTCTCACCACTCCCCGGGTGTAGATCACGTACCACGTGAGAAGCGCGAGAACGCCGATTGTAATCAGCGTTACCGGGGCGAGCCGGCGCATCGCTTAAGAGAGGCGCTCGGCGCCGAGATACGTGCTGAGCGCAGCGGGGACGCGCACGCTGCCATCCTCCTGCTGATGGTGCTCGAGAATTGATGCGATGATCCGTGGAAAAGCGAGACCCGAGCCGTTGAGAGTGTGAACGAAGCGTGGCTTGCCACCGTCAGCAGGCTTGTAACGAATGTTGGCGCGACGCGCCTGGAAGTCCGTGAAGTTGCTGCACGACGAAACCTCGAGCCACTTCCCCACCCCCGGCGCATAGACTTCGAGATCGTAAGTGTGCGCGCTGGCAAACCCGGTATCGCCCGCTGCGAGCCGCACCACGCGATATGGGAGCTCGAGCAACTGGAGAATCCTCTCGGCGTGAGCGGTGAGGAGCTCCAACTGCTCTCCCGAAGTGTCCGGGGTGACGTAGCGCACGAGCTCCACCTTGTCGAACTCGTGAACGCGCAAGAGGCCGCGCGTGTCTTTGCCAGCAGCGCCCGCCTCACGCCGGAAGCACGGTGAATACGCGGTGAGTGCCTTCGGAAGCTCCGACTCTGGCAGGATCTCGTCGCGATACAGATTCGTCAGCGGAACCTCCGCGGTTGGAATCAGGAACGCATCCTCGTCCTTGAGCGCGTACATGTCTTCCTCGAACTTTGGTAGCTGCCCCGTGCCGATCATGCTGGCACGATTCACGACTACCGGAACCCAGATCTCCTCGTAGCCGTGGTCGCGGGCGTGAACATCGAGCATGAGATTCATCAGCGAGCGCACGAGGCGCGCACCCTCGCGACGAAAGACGATGAATCCCGAGCCACTGATTTTTGCTCCGCGCTCGAAGTCGATTAGTCCAAGTCTCGTTCCGATCTCCCAGTGCGGCTGGGCGCGGGCTCCTTCTCGCGGGGTACCCCAGGTTCGGACTACTGCGTTACTCTCTTCTCCGCCAACCGGGACTTGGTCGAGCGTAACGTTGGGAAGTTCGAGCAAAATCGCTCCGAGCTCGCTCTCCGTTTGCGCCAGCTCCCGATCGAGCCGTGCAATCTCGTCCCCAAGTTCACGAGAGCGTTGCTGGAGATCCTCGGCCGATTCGCCGGCGCGTTTCCGCTGGCCTACCTGCTGGGTGACGCCGTTGCGGGCGGCTTTACGCTCCTCGACCGCCTGAATGGTGTCGCGCCGCGTCTTGTCGAGTAGGGCCGCGCGATCGATGGTCGGCGAGAGCGCATCGAGAGCCCCGCGCCGGCGCATGCCAGCGCGAAGTGCGTCGATGTGCTCGCGCACCATCCTCAGGTCGTGCACGAGTCAGTTCGTGGGTATGCCGACGGCGAAGGAACGGAATCCGCAGTTCGGATCGAATCCCACTCGGACATACAGAATTCGCGATGCGAGATTGACGCTGTCGACCGCGACCTTTGCGTAGAGATTGGGTGAGATCGCGAACTGGCACAGGTCACCCGACCCATTGTGCGGCGATTCGATAGCGACGACTGCCCCCGGCCCCATCACTAGCGCCGAGTCGGTTTCGAAACGGGTTGTCGGAGCTGCTGCCACAGTCTCGAAAGTGCCGGGGACCTTCTGCATGCCAACGGGCCGAGATCCTCCGATACTCGTGACGACGAGCTTCACGGGAT
>CATPBD010000020.1 GCA_955652265.1 uncultured Gemmatimonadaceae bacterium
CTGGACGTGACGCTTGACGTGCTCGAATTCCTCGGAAGTGAGTCGGTCGGGCTTGTTCAGGATGGCCTCGCGAATTCCGATCTTGCCGACGTCGTGAAGCCGGCCGGCGACCCGCAGATCTTCGCATACCGTTTCTTCCAGCCCCATATCTTCGGCTAACTGTCCGGCAAGCTCGGCGACCCGCTGCGAGTGACCGCGCAGATAAACGTCCTTCGCCTCCATCGCGTTGATCAGCGTCTCGGCAATGCTGACGGACATCAGCCGCAGTGATTCCTTTTCGCGTTCCAGCTCCGCGGTGCGGAGAGCGACCTCGTCTCGTATCCGCTTGTCGAGCCGGCGCTGCTCAATGAGTCCGATCCGCTTGTGCAGCGCGCGGTCGACAGCCTGTTGCAGATCCGCGAGCTCCACGGGCTTCATCAGATAGTCGGTCGCACCGGAAGACAGCACTTCAGTGGCTGTGGCCGCATCGTTGACCGCCGTCAACATGATGATCGCGAGATCCTCATCCATCTCCCGGGCTTGCGGGACGATCTGGACACCGGTCATTCCGGGCATGCGCACGTCACAGAGCATAAGGGCGAAAGAGTCCTTCTCGAGAATCTGGAGAGCCTGATCACCCGATCCCGCAATCTCGACCTCGTAGCCACGCGAGCGCAGAAACTTGCGCAGTGCCAGCCGGATGGTCTCCTCGTCGTCGACGATGAGGATGCGAGTCACTTTCCCTCCTCGACGAGGAGCGGAAGAGAGATGGCAAATGTGGTCCCCACATCGGGAGTACTCTCGACAGAGATCGTTCCTCCGTGCGCCTGGATAATGCCGTAGCTCACACTGAGCCCCAATCCGGTGCCTTCACCTGGCGGCTTGGTGGTGAAAAAAGGCTCGAACACGCGCTGGCTCACCGAAGGCGTCATCCCATGTCCGGTATCCGAGACGATGATGCTGACCGCTCCACTCTTGCCCAGCGTGATCACCGACAGATGTCGCACCATTGCGTCGTGGAGGGCTGATTCGGCGTTAATGAGCAGATTGAGGAGAACCTGTTGAAGTTTCTGCTCATCGCCCCGCACCGTGGGACTGGATTCGTCGAGGTGCATGTGGACTTCGATGCCGCTCGACCGCGACGCGAGTGATCGAAGACGAACCGTGTGCTTGACGATAGTGTTGATGTCGACCGGAACATCGCGCGCTTCCGTTTTCCGCGCGAACAGCAGCAGATCGCGAATCACCCCGATGGCGCGATCTGCTTCGCGCTTGATAAGGCTCACGGATTCGAGCTGCTCACCCTCGAGCCTGTCCTCGAGCAGCAGCTGCGCGAACGTTGAGATCCCCGTCAGCGGATTGTTGAGCTCGTGCGCAACCCCGGCTACGAGCTCGCCGATCGCCGCGAGCTTTTCGGTCCGGCTGAGATGATCCGCAACCTTGCGCTCTTCCGTGAGGTTCCGAATGCCGATGACGAGCCCGATGATATTGTCGCTCGCGTCGCGGATGTGGCTGAGGGTAACGGAGGCAGGAAACTCGGTTCCGTCTTTTCTGCGGTGGATGTGCTCGCCCGTCCAGAGCGCTTTGTCCTGAGGAATCGCCGGAATGGTCTGTCGCCGGGAGAGGTGCGCCGACGCAACCACGAAATCGTCAACCGACAACCCGGCAATCTCCGACGGGTCGTATCCGTACTCCTTGACCGCGGCGCTGTTCGCGTACTGCACTTTCGCGTCAACGCCGAGGATTAGCACCGGCTGGTCCATTGTGGCGAGCGCTGCGGCGAGGATTCGCTCGCGCGCGTGAGTACGCTGTTCATCCTCGCTCAGCAGCAAGATGTCTATTGCGAGCGCAACCGCGGGAGCCAGGCGAAGCAGTGCATCCACCTGCGGCCCGGTTTGCAGCTGTGGAGTCTCCGAAGTAACGACGAGAACTCCCATGCGCCTGTCTCTCGCAACAAGCGGGATCGTTATCGCAGGTTCCTCGGGAACGCGGTCCGGGTTGTGAGCCTTCTCGCGAAGATTTTCGACGAACGTCGGTTCTTCCTTTGCCCACGCCACGCGAACGGAGCTGCGCTCGGCCGGCGCAACTATTCCTTCCATCTGCTCGCATGTGCCGCACGCCGCGACGCAGGATAGAGTGTGTCCGTCCTGGGACATCACACCGATCGCTTTTCCGCTCGAGGGCACGACGTCGTCGAGGATCCGGAGTATGCTGTGGCTTGCTTCGGCTACCGTGACCTTGCGCATCGCGAGGCGCGCGATCTCCGCCGCGGCCTCCGTCTGCTTTTGCTCGTATCGTTGGGCTGCGAACAACCGGGCATTCTCGATTGCCACTGCCGCCTGTCGCGCTATGAGCATGATGAGGTCGAGATCGTGCGAGTCGTACGCGTTCGTCTTGTACGACAGGACCTGCATCACTCCGACGGTTCGGGCGTGATAAATCAGAGGCGCGGTGATCTCGCTCTGCACTTCACGTTTGGCGGCGACCTGGAAGATCGTTCCCTTCCACCACTGCTCCGGCTTTGACGAAATCAGTGGAACGCCGTTCTGGAAAACCTTGGCGATCGTCTCTGTACCGTTCGGAAAGTCCAGAACGCTCTCGCCCTGGCGCTCCTCGGAATCGACTACGATGCAATGCGCGTGGAACTTCTCGCACACCGGGTCCGCGATCATGAGCGCAAAGCAGGGCGCATCGACGACGGACGCGACCGCTTTGTAGATCTCGCGATATGCTTCGTCGAGAGAGATCGTGGCTGAGATGGCCTGCTGCACCGTCGCAACTGCTGCGAAGCGTGCAGCGCGACGCTCGAGCTCATCGATCAGCTCAGTCGTCAACGAACTCCACCGTTACCGGTCGAGTTATCACGCCTGCCTTGACGCCTTCTTCCAGGAAGAGACGGATGGCGCGACGACCGCGATCGCCATAGTCGAGCGTCCAATCGTTGACGTACATCCCAACGAACGTGTCCGCCTTGCTGCGATCGAGCCCGCGCGCGAATCGCATCGCATGGTCCAGAGCATTCTTCCGGTGGTCGAGGCCGTAGGCGATGCTCTCGCGCAAATGCCGGGACACCTTCTTCTGAACTTCCCGCGGCATGTCCTTACGGATGACGTTTCCGCCGAGCGGGAGCGGCAGTCCGGTCTTCCCCAGCCACCAAGCTCCCATGTCGGCGATGAGATGCAGACCGTCGTCCTTGTACGTGAGCTGACCTTCGTGGATCAGCAATCCGGCGGCTACCTCCCCGTGCAGAACCACCTGCTCGATCTGGTCGAATGGCACGACGACCGGAACGAAGTCGGGCTGGAACAATTTGAGAGCCAGATACGCGCTCGTCATCATGCCCGGCACGGCAATCGGCCTGCCGGCAATGTCATCACGCGTCATCGGCTTCTTGGAGACGAGCATCGGTCCATAGCCGTCTCCCATCGATGCTCCATGGGGAAGCAACGCGTATCGATCGGACAGATAAGCGTAAGCATGGATCGAGACCGCGGTGACGTCGAGCTCTCCGCGCAGGGCACGGCCATTCAGTGTCTCGATGTCCTGCAGCTCGTGAACGTAGCTCAAGCCCTGCGTGTCGATCTGACCGTCTGCCAGCGCGTAGAACATGAATGCATCGTCCGAATCCGGACTGTGAGCGAGATGAATGGTGCTAGACGAGGTCATGATCTTCCCGCAAGGCTTATCCTGGCCTGCTTTAAAGCGTTGGTGATGTCATCCTGGTGTCGCAGATACTCCTCACGTTTCTTCGGTAGCTCGGATTTTTCAGCGGCGATGAGCCGCCGTTCGTACAAGTGAAGCTGAGTGGTGTCACCCATCAGTGTCGCAAGGCGGGCCTCGAGTATCAGCCCGAGGAGGTGGTTCGGATTTTCGCGGAGGATGCTGTCCGCCTGCGACTTGGCCAGTGGTAGCGCGCCGGCGACTTCGCCGATCCGTCCCATGTCGTAGCGTTGATCGGCGTTGAGCGGCGCAAGCATCTGATACGCAGTGAGCGCCATCGGAGCGAAGAACAGTACGCTGTCAGCCTTTCCCTGGGTGGCGAGCATCATCACCCGATTGTAGAGACGATCGGCGCGCTCCTGTGGTGATAAGCTCGAGATGTCGGGAGCGCGAACTCCTGCCGATTGATCGTCGGAGGCGGCGCCACGGTCGTCGAGTCCGGCCTGTGGCAGTGCGTTCTGTGAGCCGTCTATGGTGTTGCTGCGTCTAGCATTGAAGCCACGCCCGGCGGCCATCGCGAACAGAGCCAGAAAAGCGAGCGCAGCGACGATCCAGGGGAGTGAACTCGTCTTCGATTCACCGGCTGGAGCAGCAGCGCCAGCCGGAGTTCCGCAGCGGTGGCAGAACTTGGCGCCCGGACTCAAGTCGGAGGAGCAGGACGCACAGGTGGCGCCTGCCAGTGAGGCGCCACAATTGGCGCAGTAGCGACCACTCGCGGTCGCTCCGCACGAAGGACAACTAATGGGAGATTCGGCTCTTGGAGAAGGGGGCGAGGTCATCCGCTCAAGTTACATAGACGCGGTCCGATACGCATCGCGCCCCCTTTTGTACTGAACTACAACTGAAGACTGCTGGCCAGTGGCTTTGCGCGAACCGGCTTTAGACAGGGAAAAGCATTTCGCGATACTTAGGGAGCGGCCAGTAGTCGTCTGCAACGCTTAGTTCCAGCGCGTCGCAGACCTTGCGCACCTCCGCCATGGTGTCTGCTCCTTCTGATGTTAGAAGGTCGGCTTGTTTCGCCGGGTCGTCGTGCATCGCCTCTACCCGGGCGATGACGTCGCTCAGATCCTCGCGATATTCCTGAAGCTCCTGCACCAGCTCGCCCACCTGATTTGCCGTGGTCACCTGCGGAATGACCGCAATTCCCGCGGCCTTCGATTGCGAAGCCGCGTCAGAAAGCTGGCCCAGATATGTGTAAGCGGCAGGAATAACCATCGTGTCAACGATCTCACGCATGGTGTGAAGCTCAATCAGCATGTCCTTTACGTAACGCTCGACGCGGACGTGATAGCGGGACTCGAGCTCTTCCTTTGTCAGCACACCGAGCTTAGTGAGCAAAGTGCGCGACTGCTTGGAGACCAGCTCCTTCAGCGCTTCCGGGGTGCTGCGAATGTTGGGAAGACCGCGCTTCTTTGCTTCCTTGACCCATTCCTCCGAGTAGTTGTTTCCCTCGAACCGGACGGCAGCGCTTTCCTTGAATGCTTCGCGGACGACTTTCAACACCGCGTCGTCCACTGATTTCGTCTTCTTCAGAGTTTCGCGCAATGCGTTGGTGATTTCTCCGATTGAATCCGCTACGGCAGCATTGAGGAGCGTGATCGGGAATGCTATTGACTGCGATGATCCGACCGCGCGGTACTCGAACTTCTGCCCTGTAAATGCGAACGGAGAGGTACGGTTGCGATCGGTGTTGTCAC